>CANOGG010000080.1 GCA_947565485.1 uncultured Mycoplasma sp.
CTTGCAAGTGAAGTTCCGAAAAGTGGTTATGTTTTGAATGAAGATACAACTAAGACAAAATGTAAGAATAAGGATGAGAGTTTTGCTGATATTATAATTACATATGAAAATGGAGGTTTAACATTTTCTAAATTAGTAAATGGTGGAGTTAAGTGTTATGTTTATTTAGATAAGAAAGCCAATGCCGCGGATAAAATACCTGAGGGAAATCCTACTGATGATAATATGTTTGCGGGAATAACAGGAGATGGTGTTTATACTTGGACTAAAGGTGATTATTCTGGTGGGACACAACCTATCAAATACTTTCGCGGAAATGTCAATAATAACTGGGTAGTATTTGGAAAAGATGGTTCAAACTATATTTGGTGGAGAATTATTAGAACCAATAGTAATGGCTCACTAAGAATGATATATGCTGGAACGAGTTCTTCAAAGACGAGTGCGCCGGCGAAAACTGGAGGTGGTACTCAAATTGGAACGAAAGCGTATAATACAAATTATGATAATAATGCATATGTAGGATTTAAATATTCGAGTGGTCAAGTTCATGGAAATGGAACGGCATCGATAATATTAGGTGCAGAAAATTCTACGGATGCAACAACGTTATATGGATGGTATAATACAAAATTAAAGACAAATTACGGAAGTTTTATAGATTTAGATGCTGGCTTCTGTAATGATAGACAACCAAGTACAAGTGCATCATCGTTTAATGGAAAAGGTGGAACAGGTAGTACAAATACGTATTATGGAGCATATATAAGATTAATTACTAATAAAGCACCAAGTTTGTTATGTACAAGTGAAACTGATATATTTAAGACTTCAGTAGGCTTAATAACTGCGGATGAAGTAAATATGAGCGGAATAGGCTGGGATACAGCATTAAAAAATACTAGTTCGTACCTGTATACGAATAGTAATTATTGGACAATGACTCCGTCTAGGTTTGCTGATGGCCATGGTTGGGCTTTAGTGTTTTTTGTAAATTCAAATGGATGCTTGTACGACGTCTACAGTGATGTCATGAGCGATTACGGCGTGAACCTCGCTCGTGGTGTAAGGCCAGTAGTAAATTTGAAAGCTGATACAGTCTTTGTTTCGGGAAATGGAGAAGCCTCGACTCCGTTTGTAGTCGAGGGAACGTAAAAAAATTTAAGAACTTTTTTGGCTTATGTAACAAGTTTAAGAAAGTTCTTTTTTTGATGCAAAATTTGACAAAGATAGAGTGATGTGATAAAATATTTGGGAATAAAAAAGGGGGTATCAATATGGATAAAAGGTTTGACTTTCTTAATATGGATGAAAATGATGAGCTAGCTAATTTATCGAAGAGAGAAATGTTATTTTTTATTCAACAGGTATATGATTATTATTTAACGTATAGATACAATCTTAATTTGGCAAGAAATGAGACTTTTGGGGTTGAGCTTGAATATGAAAATATTGATAAGTCTTTAGTTGATGCTTATATTTGGAGAAAATTAAGAAGTTGGAAATCAATAACTGATGAGACTTTAGAATCAGGAGGCGAAGTTGTATCGCCGGTTTTGAGTGATAAGAGAAAGACTTGGGAGCAACTAAAACTTATTTGTGATTTTTTAAAGGATAATAAAGCTAATACGATGGGAAATGCGGGATTACATGTGCATGTGGGAACGCATATTTTAGGTCGTAATGTTGAGGCATGGCGGAAATTTATTAAAATGTATGTTTTATATGAGAGAGTTTTAATGCGATTTGCGTTTGGAGATAAAGTTAATGGAAGAGCTAAAATATTTTATTTTGCAAGGCCAGTTGGGTTAGAACTGTTAAATAAAATAGATAGGTTAAATTATGATATTGTAGTTGGAGATTTGTATAAGTTTCTTTATGATATATAATGTAATAAAGGTGTTGCTTTAAATGTTCGGAGTTTATATTTTAGAGATTATTTGAGTGATATGGGGACTTTGGAATTTAGACATTTTAATACTTCAAGAGAAGCGGCGATTGTACAAAATGATATAAATGTTGCAACAAATTTAGTAGGAGCAGTAGTTGCCAAAGGTGTTGATGAGTGTTTACTTGATTATAAAATAAAGAAGTTAAAAGAGCAAAATCTTAGTTGGAGAGATTATTATAGGCAATGTGGAAGTATTAGATTGGATGAGGCTTTAGAGTTTGCTGATTTGATTTTTAGTAATAATTTAGATAAAGTGTATTTTTTGAGGCAGTATATTAAAGATTTTAATGAAGAGTCGATGCTAAAAGATACTCGTTTAGCAAGGGAGTTTGTAAGATGAAAATGTTTTATTATGTGGCTTATGGTAGTAATCTTAATCAGCAAGTGATAACGAGATTTTGTCCATCAGTGAGAGTTGTTGGTACTGGGGAGGTTAAAGGATATACACTCGCTTTTAGAAATAGGGGAGAAAGTGGTTATCTCACTGTTATTCCAGAGGTTTTAGAGTCAGTGCCGGTGGCAGTCTATCATATTTCTAAAAGAGAAGAACCTTTTTTGGATAGATATGAGTGTTATCCTAGTTTGTATCGAAAAGAGTATGTTGATGTTTTTTTGGCAAGTGAGAAAATTAGAGGAATGATTTATATTATGAATGATTATTACTTGGGAGTGCCGATGGAATATTGTTTACCGACAAAAGATTATTTTCTCACATGTTTGGCGGGATATCAGCAATTTGGTTTTAATTATGATAAGTTAGAACAAGCGATAAATAATACGAGAAAAAAAATGATAAGTAATGGTAGGAGATGATTTTATGGAGAAATTAGGCAATTTTGATAAAGAGTTTAGAGAACTTATGATGATAGTAGGGCAAGAGATAGATTGTGTTTATTTTGATAATGGAGTGCTTAGAGAAATATCAGGAGTTTTACAAGAGGTTTATCCTTATGATTCAGTTTGTATTGATGAAGGTTATATAAACTTTTGGGGTGAGGGTAAAGCGATTCTTTATTTAATAAGTGATGGTAAAGTAATTTATAAGAATAAAGATGCGAGAAGGTATAAGGGAACTAACAGAGATGGAATAATGGCGCAAGTTATAGAACAGCAAAGAGTCTTAGGTTTTAGTGATGAACTGGCTGTACTTGCTGATTATTCAAGAGCGATTGGTGAGATTAAAATGGGAGGAAGATAAAGGGTTAAGTTGGTTTGACTCTTTTTTGGTGAATAAAAAAATAACTCAAGGTTATTTTTCAAAAATTCTAGCTTCTCTAGCACTGGTTCGAACTTTGGTTCCATTTATAGTCTTTTTTTGAATATTAGGTTTTTGTTTCTTTTTAGTTGCATTTAATGCATGACTTCTTGCGTTACCTGATAAAGGTTTTTTTGTTGTAATCTTTTTTGCCATATTGCCACCTCCAAATTTGTTTTTCTTATAAGACTTTATCATACTAATGGGGAAAAGTCAATTCATTTTAACGAGGTTGTGGTATAAAATTAGAAATAATTCATAATGTTTTTTAGGAGATGATTTAATGAATTGTAAAATACCTTTTACGAAAGATATTGATTTTGAGAAAAAACTTTATGAGATAACAAGTATTAGTTTGGAGCATGAGATAAAAACAGAGGGGACACTTTTAAAGGGAAATTTTATTGTTTCAGGGGATTTTAAGAGTCATGAGGTTAGTGTAAATAAAGAGGCTTTTTCGTATATTTTGCCTTTTGAAATCGATTTGACGGAAGAGATAGATACCAATACAGTTGAGTTTATGATTGATGATTTTACATATCAAATTGTGGATAGTTCGATTTTAAGAGTAAATATTGATTTTAATGTGCTTGCTAGTAAGAAAGAAATAGTAGAAGAGGAAGAAAAAAAGGAAGAGGTTGTGTTTAGAGATGCGGCGGAATTATTTCAAGATGATGTTAAGTCTTTAGAAGAGATTGATAGTAAGGAGGAAGTTAGAGATGAGGCTGTGGTTTTAGAAGAAGCACAAGATAGTGAAGAGAAAGAAGAAATACAAGAAGATGTAAGAGAAGAGGTAGAAGTTTTAGAAGTTCAAAAAAAAGAAATGGTTAAAGAAAGTGAGGAGACAATTATTAATAGTTTTTCAGGTGTTAGTGATGGTTATGCGACGTATCATATTCATATGGTAAGTGATGGAGAGTCAGTAGAGACTATTTGTACGATGTATGATTCAAATTTGGGGGTACTTGCGGATTATAATGATATTAGTAATTTGGCTAGTGGGGATAAATTAATTATTCCAGAAAAAAATGAATAATAGTTCAAAAGTTATTCAAGAATTAAAAGATATTTATAAACCATATAGGTTAACGAAGAAGAAAAATGTAACCATTATCGATTCGACTAGTGGTTCCTTTGTGGTTAAAGAAAAAAGTGATGAGCGGATAAAAGAAGTATACAGTTATTTAGCGAGTCGAAATTTTGATTATTTTCCCGAACTTTGTGGCAAAAATAGAAGTGATGTCAATATTTTTCAGTATATTGATGAGGCGGCAATGCCAAAGGAACAAAAAGCGATGGATATGATGGAGTTAGTGGGATTATTACATAATAAGACAACTTATTATAAAGAAATATCAGAAGATAAGTATAAAGAGATTTATGATAATATAAAAAATAATATTTTATATGTGAAAAATTATTATGATAATTTGTATAATATTTATATTGAAGAAGTTTATATGAGTCCAAGTCATTATTTACTCATGCGAAATATTTATAAGATTTTTGCGGCGTGTGATTTTTGTATGGTGGAGTTAGATGAGTGGTTTGATGAGGCTCGTCAGGATTTAAAAGAGAGAGTGGTGCTCAATCACAATAATTTAGCACTTGACCATTTTATTAAGAACAAAAAGGGATATTTGGTTAGTTGGGATAAGGCAAAGATTGATTCGCCGATTTTAGATTTGATTAATTTTTATCAGAGAGAGTATATGGATTTAGATTTTGGTGTGTTGTGGGAGAAGTATTTTAAAAGCTATCCTTTAAGTTTAAATGAGAAAAAGCTTTTGTTTATCGTTATTAGTGTTCCGCCGGTTATAGATATGGTGGGTGGTGAGATGGAAGTTACAAAGAGAATTAGGACATCTTTGGATTATTTGTTTAAAACAGAGAGTTTAGTGGAAATTTTTAAGACTAGCGATGAGGATAAATGATGCGAAATATGAGAAAGAAGAAGAGAGATATTTCAATTAAGAGAATAAAAAGATTGAATCGTAGAGGGAGAATGAGAGTTATGATGGTTTGATAAAATATTAAAATAGAGAGGGCAAAGAGAGCGAGAATGGTAAAGAGATTACCACCAAAATTACCGTTTGGACACATTTTAATCACCTGTTTTAGTTTATGCGAGAAAGTGTTTTGGAGATATTGATAGTGCCTACTTTTTAGCCGTGTAATTACTTTTTAGAATTTAGACTTGACTTATAGAGGGGGAGATTATAAAATTAGGATATACAGGAATGTTTTTTCTGTATATAGCACTGACCAATTTCCAAACTCTCTTTTAGGCCTAAATGCCTTGTGGTCGAGTGCTTTTTTGGTGGATAAAAGTTAAGAAAATGTAAAGATGCTTGACATAATTTGATGTTGTTTTGCGGGGAACTTTTGTGGTATAATAATATAGGTGAATAGTATGAGGGAAGATTATTTTGTAAATGTGGCTATGGATACGGCAGTAAAGGCTTATTTGGAGTGTAATAAAGGCAATAATAATATTATGTATAATTCATTTTTAGTCGTGGTTGTAAGAGTACTTTCCTTGATTTATGGGGAGCTTGATGTCTTAAACCCATACTATTTAAAAAATAGTGTTGCATTTATAAATAATCTTTGCAAGTATGGACTTAGTCGAGAGAATGCGGCTTTGTTTAAAGAAGATTTGCTTAATTATTATAATTTTGATTTAGAGAATAATAAAAAAATAATTAAAGAGAAGAACCCATATTTTAGAATTGTGCTTAAATATTTGGTTGATATGTTTGTTCTTAAGAGGAAGAATGGAACAATAAATTATGTTGAAGAAGAGATGTTTTTAGATTTAGTTTATACCTCACATACTAAAGACCCATATCGTGTTTCGTTTAATTATCTTACTAGTGATGAGCCGGATTATATTGAAAAGTATTATTATTCAGTGATTAATGAG
>CANOGG010000081.1 GCA_947565485.1 uncultured Mycoplasma sp.
CCAAATAAAAATGTTAAACAATGGCAAAGGCCCCGCTGTTCGAAGCTTGAGAGCCCAAGCTGATAAAATAACCTATCCTAAAGTTATGCTGGAAACCCTAAAAAGCACTCCCAATCTCACTATCATTGAGGGTATGGTCGAAGACTTAATCACTGATAATAATACTGTAAAAGGTGTTATTCTCTCTGATAATACCAAAATAAAAGGAGAGACTGTTATTTTAACCACTGGAACTTATACTAAAGGTAATATCTTAATTGGTTCCGAAAATTCTCCCGGAGGTCCCCATGGCGAAGCCCGAAGTAATTATTTAAGTGATAATTTAAAAAAATTAGGTCTCATCATCCAAAGATTAAAAACCGGTACGCCCCCCAGAATAAAAAAAGATAGCATTGATTTTACCCAGATGCAGGAAGAAAACGGCGATTCTAATTATTATACTTTTTCTCATGACTTAGAACCTCTTTATGACCTAAATAACCAACAAAAATGTTATTTACTATACACTAATGAAAATACTCATAATATTATTAAAGATAATCTTTCAAAATCTGCGATGTATGGTGGCCATGTAACGGGAGTTGGACCTAGATATTGCCCCTCTATTGAAGATAAAATCGTTCGTTTCGCTGATAAAGAACGTCACCAACTTTTCTTAGAACCCGAAAGTCTCTATTATGATGAATGGTATCTCCAAGGTTTCTCAACCTCTATGCCAAGAGATGTCCAAGAAAAAATGGTCCATTCTCTAAAAGGCCTAGAACATGCTATCATAACTAAATATGCCTATGCTATCGAATATGATGCCATTGACCCCTTACAAATAAAGCCCTCTTTAGAAAATAAAGTTATTACGAATTTATTCACCGCCGGCCAAATAAATGGTACAAGTGGCTATGAAGAAGCAGCAAGTCAAGGTCTTATCGCTGGTATTAATGCTCATCATAAACTAAAAGGTCTTGACCCTTTAATATTAAAACGTAATGAAGCCTATATTGGTGTTCTTATCGATGACTTAGTTACCAAAGGAACTAACGAACCCTATCGTATGCTCACCTCTCGTGCGGAGTTCCGTCTCATCTTACGCCATGATAATGCTGACTTAAGACTTCGAACACTTGGCTATCAGCATGGTACTATCGAAGAAGAAAGATACCAAAAACTTTGCACTAAAAAAGAAATGCTAAACGAACTAAAAAATATTTTACGCAACTCTAACCTCCAATTAAACAGGGAAACCAAAAAATATTTTGAAGAACATAACCTTGAAATTCCCCGGTCTAGCGTAAATTTCTACTTACTCTTAAAACGACCTGAAATATCTATCACCAACATCAAAGATATCTTAAAATTAGATTACCCCCTTGAAATATTAGACGAAGTTGAAATTGAAGTCAAATATGAAGGTTATATCGCTAAAGCCTACAAAGAAGCCGAACGCATGCTAAAACTTGAAGAAAAAGGGATACCTGATGACCTAAATTATTCTGAGGTTTTAAATTTGGCCAGTGAAGCCCGCCAAAAACTCGAAAAAATTCGTCCGAAATCTCTTGGGCAAGCAGCAAGAATTTCCGGTGTTAACCCCTCTGACTTATCCATCTTATCTGTCTATCTTAAGAAAAAATATTCTAAATAAAATGAATATTTTTTTTCTTAAAAAATTCCAAGTCTTGCCATAAAATAACCTCTCATGTTATAATTATGACTAACAAGGACGTGTTAAAAATGAATATCCAAGAATTTATAACTGAACTAGCTAAACTAAACATTAACCTAAACGAAGAAATTCTAAATAACCTCGCTACTTATGCAAATATGCTAATAGAATATAACCAAAAATTCAATTTAACCGCGATTACCAAATTAGAAGACATCTACTTAAAACACTTCTATGACTCTCTAACTCTAATTAAAGCCTTTGACCTTAATGGGAACCTAAAACTCCTAGACATCGGCACTGGCGCTGGTTTCCCTGGCCTTGTCTTAAAAATAGTCTTCCCCAACTTAGATATTACCCTAGTTGACTCTAACAATAAAAAAATATCCTTTCTAAACCAAGTTATTACTAACCTAAAACTTACTAACATAAAATGTTTTCATTGTCGTGCTGAGGAATTTGTCCGAGACAACCCTGAGTATTTTGATATCGTAACCTCTCGTGCCGTAGCACATATTCGCATACTTGCTGAACTTTCTCTTCCATCACTTAAAATAGGAGGCATATTTCTCCCTATGAAAGGAAATATCATTAAAGAACTAGCCGAGAGTAAAGATACTCTTAATATTTTAAATGCCGAAATTATCGACGAAATAAAGTTTAATCTTCCCCTCGAAAATAGTACGCGAACTATTCTAAAAATCCAAAAAACCAAACCCACTCCCTCTAAATATCCTCGTAACTTCGACAAAATAAAAAAATATCCTTTAAAATAATCGACATAAATATTATAACTTAAAACTATAATTATGATATGAATAAAATAATGTTTATCATAAGTAGTTTTACTATTCTTCTTTATTCTCTAACCAATTGTTATTTCGAGATTCCAAAAGATGCTCAACCTATACCGAAAGAAGAAACTACCAGTCTAATTACTTATACTACCCCTGAGAATACTCTTGATATAACTATCACCAACGATACTTTATATTACCTTGATGTCACTAATACACTTTATGCCTTAAACTTAGATACTACCACCCCAACCAAAATAATAAATATTCCCTTAACTTTTTTCTGTACTATTAACAATCATCTTATCTGCACTGGTCCCGAAAAAACTATCGTTTATAATCTAAATTCAGAAGAACTCTTTTCCTCATCACCTAATACTATAATTCCTTATAAAGATACCTTTCTAATATTAAAAGATACCCAACTTTATCTCCCCCAAAAAAATCAAGAAACAGAATTTCAAACTCTTGATATCAATCAAGACTATAATTATGAAGATTATTACCAAAGTGCTACTAACACTTATCTTTTATTTACAAGCAATAATTCTAGTATCATCTATAACATAAATGATAAAACTACTACATCCATCAAAAGTTCCAATTATCAACAATTCGAATATGGTTTCTATTTCTCCCATAATCAACAACTTGACATTTTCAATCTAAGTGATGATACAACGAAAACCTACTCCCTAACTACTAACCCTAACTTAAGTCTAAGCGCTATCCGAAATGAAGAACTTTACTTTTATCATGATAATATATTAACTATTCATAATTTAGAAACGAATGTTACCAACACTCTTGAATTTCCTCCAATTGATTTTCTAACTATTAAAAATGATTATTTAATCGCTACATCTAAAAATAAAATTTATCTCTTAAACCTCAAAAATCTTAAATCTTCTTTAATTCCAAACCCCATCACCAACGATTCTGCCACTTCTCCCAAAGACCTAATCGAAACCAAATTCCCTCTTCATATTTTCCTAAAAGATCAAATAAACCAAGATTTTCCAGACTTCACTTATGAACCTGAAATGAGTGACAACACAATAAACGAAGCCTTAACAAAAATTGAACCTATCCTAAATAAATTTGATTCTAACTTTTATCAAAGTCTTAAAAATGACAAGTTTACAGGGCTAAACATCTACTTAACAAACAAACTAACACCTAAAGATATAACAACTCAA
The DNA here is from genome assembly GCA_947565485.1 of uncultured Mycoplasma sp. GTDB lineage: Bacteria > Bacillota_I > Bacilli_A > RF39 > UBA660 > Caccenecus. Next base: position 3,654 of record CANOGG010000081.1, read on the forward strand.
GTCGCTAATCCTGCCGCCTACACTCTTACTCTTGATGGTAAATTTCATATTGTTATCGACATATCCCAACCTAACATCGAAGAAATAACTTGCCATGAACTTCTGCACACCCTAGAATTAAATCTAAAATATCAAGAAAAAGAACCCTTTTCTAATTGGCTAAATTATAATCCTCCTAACTTTGCTTATTATAATTCTTACACCCAAAAAAGATATTCCAATTATACACTAAAAGAAGAAGAAAAAGAAAATGTTTATTTCATCGACTCTTATTCCCATACTTATCCTGAAGAGGACCGTGCCCGTCTATTTGAAAATATTTGTACAACTACCTCTACCAACTTAACCGAGTATCCACATCTCTACGCCAAAGCCCTTTATCTTAAATCCGAAATAACTTCATTTTATCCTACACTTGATGTTACATCTCTTTTTCAAAATTTGAATTCTCCCAGTTCTTAATCTATTTATCTTTTCATTAATGAAAGAACATGGTAAAATATAAATGGTGATTATAATACGAAAGAAAAAACTAATTTTTTCTTAACGTATTTCGATATTTAGCTAAGCTTAGAGAAAAAATACACTAAATAAAGAAATACTCTTATTATATTTCACCTTTATTATTTATTGAAAAAAGCAATGAAATAATTATAATCACTGTCCTTTTATTTTTCCTGCTTTTAAGCAAGCTTTTTTTATGGTTAAAATTAGTCATTTTCAAAAACATTTAAAATATTTTCCATAATTTCTTCCGCTATTGTCCTAAATGGGTCAATATCTATTTTACCAAGCATATATAGTCCACACTTACATTAAATTTCTCCTGTTTATATTTCGATATTGTTTTATTACCAACTTTTTGATACAATTAAGTTAGTAATAGAGTTGGTGATAAAATGATAGATATCATAGAAGTATTGTATGCTTATAAAAATTGGTAATGGAAGGTCATAGATAATGAAGAATAATTTAAAAATACTTTACACTGCTTTTAATGGTAAAGACAACTCTTCAAAAATACTTTTAGATAAATTATCTAATAATGATAAGTTATATTTAAAAAATAGTTTTATCACCAGTATAAGAGAATTACAAAAGAAAATAGAAAACAATGATTATGATTTAATAATTTCTTTTGGGCAAGCACCTTTAGACAAAGATACTATTAAAATTGAGTTAAAAGGTAAACTTGAAAAAGAATATGAAACGCACTATGATTATAAAAAGATAAAGGGCATATTAGAAACTAAATATAAAGTAATAGTATCAAGAGATGCTGGCAATTACTTATGTAATAATTTATATTATTATGGACTAAAATTTATTAGTGAAAAATCTTTGAAAACTAATATGATATTTATTCATATACCAAAAAAATCAAATATAACAAATATGGAAAATCTATCAGCATGTTTCACAGATTTTTAATAATTAAAAGTAATTGTCATTTGATAATGACTGATGAAGTTAGTATGGGAGGAATGATATTTTTATCCATCTTTGAATTCATATATATAAATAATGCTTTTAAAATGGTATAATGTTTTAATTATGTTAGATAAATCATTTCAAGAAATAACAAGTAATATAAAAAATGCTATTACCAAATAGATAATGTGGCGATAGATTTAAAATTGGCACTCCCTAACTTAAAAGGCTTTTCAGTTCGTAATTTAAAATATATTAATAAGCCAGTTGGTGTTAGTGAATATAAAATATTTGATAAGTTAAACAAAGAAATTCAAAGCAAGCTTCCCATTAAAGAAGAAATTGATTTATATATTGATTTAAAATCAATAGAATTTGATGAAAAATAATAGAAACGTAAATTTAATGTTTTAATTTATTAAGTTATAATAAATTTAATAACAGGAGGTGAAATGCACCCCTTAGGGTAGACATTTTATAAAAAGAGTACAGTAACATTGGTGAGATTAATTAGAAAAACTGTCCGTAGATAAGATAAAAAGTATGCTTATCTTGCTCTCGCATTTTATAGAGATAGTAATACATACAAGCTGGTAATAGAATTAATTGTTCTATTCCTTATTTATTACTAATATAAGCTATATAATTTCTTCTAGTTTCAACAAAAAACACTTGCATTTTCTCCCGTTTTTTGATATTCTAATATTGATTATGTTATGGCGGGATTGGTGAAGTGGTTAACACGGCAGATTGTGGCTCTGTTATGCAAGGGTTCGACTCCCTTATCTCGCCCCATTTAATTTGTGTAAACTATAGACACCACCAAGTGTCTTTTTTATATTTTAATAAGTAAAGGATATGGTAAAATGAAAATAATAATTAAAGGTATTTTAAGTGTTTTAGAAATAATTTTATTTATAATTAATCTTCTCTTAAGTCTCGTTGTTATTATAAATATAATTGTATTAATATCTACCAGATTATTTAAAAATGATTATCCTACCCTTCTAGACTATAC
>CANOGG010000082.1 GCA_947565485.1 uncultured Mycoplasma sp.
GGTTATATTATGTCTGTATTTGCTTATGATCCTGAGGCTGCAAAAGCTTGGGCTAACAAAGTTGTAGAATATTTGAATGGAGGAAGTGAAAGCGTTAGTGCTTGTTCCAAGAAATTTAGTGAACAAATTGAAAAATTAGTTCAACCTAATGTTTGGACAGGGGCTGCTGCATCTAAAAATTATCAAAATTTCTTAGAGACTCATCAAGCTTTAATTAATTTTGTAAATAATTTTGGTAATGCATTCCAAGAGGCTATGAATTCAGTGAATGCTAGTGTAGCTAATTTGGAAGTTGCTAACTTAGGTGCTGATACTAATGTATCATCAACATTTGGTACTTTATCTTATGACCAATTAACTCAATTATCGCAAGAGAATATCAATAAAGATGTTGTAAGATATGATTATGCGACTATTTCAGGAATTGGAAATGCTTTAAATTCTATTTATAGCTCACTTGAAAGTATTAATTCAAGTCTTAGTAGTAAAATAAATGAGCTTAATAATGGAAGTTCAATTTGGGATGGAAATGCAGCTGAGTCAGCAAAAGAGAATCTTTCAAGTACGTTAAAAACTAATATGGATAAAGTAATGGAAGCTTTAAATGTTTGTATTAAAAATATTAGTACAGCAGCAGAAGCAGCACAAACTGCAGATTCTGGAAATTAGTAGTTATAGAAATCACGAAAGTGATTTTTATAAATAAGACTTAAAACTTGAAATTTTTAAGTTTTATTTATGAAAAGAGGGCTGAAAAGAATGGAAACAATAAATATTAATACAAATGTAATTAAGCATCAAGCAGAGTATATTAAAGATAATCTTGAAAGTTATAATACAGGTGTTAATAGTGTAAAGAGTACGGTTAGTTCCATAGGTTCAATATGGAAAGATAATGGCTATAAGAACTTTGCAAGTAAAATGGATGAATTTATGAAAGAATTGCAGGATTTGGAGCAATCTCTTCAGTCATATCAGGAGTTTGCAAAGGGGTACGCAGAGGCACATGAAACGTTAGATGAAAGTTATAGTGGTAAGAGAATAAATATAAGATAAAGGAGGGCTTTTTGATGAGTGGAATTATTTGTGATGCGGAGGCATTAAGTAGTTATAATGGTACTTTAAAGAAAAATTTCAATAGTATAGTGACTTCTTTGGATAATATAGAAAGAGCGTTTAAAACTATGTATGATGCTAGTAATTGGAAGTCAGATACAGGAAATTATTTTTCTAGTGAATGTAAAAAACTTCTTAGTAATTTTGAGACAGTAAAAAATAAGTTTGATAATATAAATCAGTATCTTGAGAGTGTTGTTAGTAATGTTAAGAGTACTGATGCATCGACAAGTGCAGCTTTTGATGCTTTTTCGAAGTTTAAGTTTTGAGGTGAATTATGGGAAAATATTCAAATGTTAATGTAAGTGCACTTTCAAGTGCTGTTAATCAAGCTTTATCTGAGTTGTCTAGTCATGGAGTGATGGATATTTCTAGTAGTATTTTAAATTCAAGGGTTTTACAGTCTTCAGTTAATGCTAATCTTAGTACGGCGTTTAGTACAATTACTAGTTCCGTTGCTGTTACAGGTAGTATTGCAAATTTAAGAAAAAAGTTAGAAAACTTGAAGAAAGCCGCGGAATATATTAAAAAATATCAGGAAAAAGAGAAAGAGCTTGAGAGATTAGAGAGGTTAGAAAGGTCTAGTAGAAATAATAGATTTGGTTCTGCTTCATCGGCGAAGAATAGTATAAAATCTTTGCTGGCAAATTATGAGTCGACGATAGATGGATATTTAAGGGGGTAGTTTTTAATGTTTGGAAAAATATTATATATTAGTGATAATTCAGCGTATATTGAAAATAAAAACATGGATGAGATGAAGGGTGATTTGCTTAATCTTCATCTTATTTTTGAACATGAAGATCAAAAACTATTAGGTGAGATAGTTGAAATACGGGATAAAGAGATTGAAGTTAAGTTTTTGGGAGAATTTGTTAATGGAAGATATTATAATGGTATTCTTAGAAAGGCTAGTTTAAGTAGTACAATAAGGGTTATTAATACAGAGGAATTGTTGGAATTAGTAGGTCAAGAGTCAAATAAAAATTTTGTGCTTGGAAAAAGTGCGATATATAAAGATTTTGATGTGTGTCCAGAGATTAATGAGTTATTTGCGAATCACTTGTGTATTTTTGGTAATAGTGGTTCTGGTAAGTCGTGTGGGGTTTCGAGGATAGTACAGAATATTCTTAGTAATAAACAGGCGCTGGCTTATAATGCTAATTTGATATTTTTTGATTCTTTTGGCGAGTATAAGAATGCGTTTAAGAGTGTTAGTGCGATAAATTCATATTATAATTATAAGTTTATTACATCAAGACTTAAGGATGAGGAAGATACTCAAATCGATTTGCCACTTAATTTGCTTAAAGTAGATGATATTGGAATATTACTTCAGGCGGATAAGCATTCGCAACTTACAATTATAGAAAGAGCAATGAAGTATGCGAAGATATTTGCAACAGATACACCGGAGGCTAATGGTTATAAGAATAATATAATTGCTAATGCTTTAATTACAATTCTTTATAGTCAGAGTACGACGAGACAGAAGAAAGATGATATATTCACAATTATTGATACATGTCATACGAAAGAGTTTAGTTTTGATACAGTTATTCCAGGGCTTGGGTATACGCGGAATTTTAGTGAGTGTTTTGCCATTGATTCTAAAGGTCATTTTGGTGAAGAGGTTCTCATTACAGAATATATTTTGAAGTTCATTAATGAGGATGAAGATGAGATAAAAGTTCCAGAGAATGCGGTGTTTACGTTGGCAGGTCTTGCAAAAGCTTTGGAGTTTACGCTTATTAGTGAGGGTTTTAATCAAAATAAGAATATGCATGATGATGCACAATTGCTTAAAGTTAGGCTTAATTCGCTTCTTAATAGTAATATTGGTTCGTTCTTTACGGGTAGTGAGTATGTATCGCCATCTAAGTTTATTACGAGGCTTGTTAGTAGTAATAATAAGAAAGCACAGATTATCAATGTCAATTTGGAGGGTATTGATGACTCTTATGCGAAAGCACTTGTTAAAATTTATTCGAGAATTATATTTGATTTTGCGAAAGAAAATGCTAATAGAGCGACAGTTCCGTTTCATCTTTTCTTAGAAGAGGCACATAGATATGTACAGAATGATAATGATGTTTTCTTACTTGGTTATAATATATTTGATAGAGTGGCTAAAGAGGGAAGAAAGTATGGAGTTATACTAGATATTATTAGTCAAAGACCAGTGGAGATTAGTGATACAGTTATTGCGCAGTGTTCAAACTTTTTGATATTTAAAATGACTCATCCAAAGGATATTAAGTATATTGAAGAGATGCTTCCAAATATTAGTCAAGATGTTATTGAGAAGATGAAGATATTGCAGCCAGGTACTTGTGTGGCTTTTGGTACAGCGTTTAAAATACCAATGATTTGTAAGCTTGATATGCCTAATCCAAGGCCTTATTCAGCGAGTTGTGATGTTTCGTCTTATTGGGATTCGCAGAATGATATTAAAGGTGATTTAGGTGATGACAATACAAGTGGAGGAACAGTTTATGGTAATGAGGTAGTAAATGAAGCACAAGTGGCAATAGATACTAATGTTTTAAATGCTTCTGATAATGGAGCGATTAATCCAGCAATACTAGTGCAGGTAAGTGATGATGATAACCAGTTTCAAAGTCAAGTTCCTGTGTTTGGTGATAGAGATGTACCGCTTGAGGGAGAGGCTAGTTTAGCAGGACTTGTACCAGAAGAAAAGGGAGTATCTAGTAGTAATAGGTTTATTAATCCGGTTTCAATGGAAGAGAATAATCAGTTTTAGAGAAGAGCTATTTGGTTCTTCTTTTTAAACATTTAAAAAAAGACAATTCCTAAGAATTGTATATACGATAAAGGGTTATGGATGGTTTGTTGAAGAAGCGGAAACTGTAGTCTTCAGTACCAATACCGTTTGAAATGTACATTTTATTGCTGTTATTTATTTCATAGTAGGAATCAATGTAGGTTTGGGCGCCTACTTTTTTTCTTAAGCCACCAATTAAAGGAATTCTAAATTGACCTCCGAGAGAATGACCAGCGAATATAAGAGGGCTATTTTTGATAAGGGGGGCTTGGTCGGGTTCATGAATAAGAGTGATGTTAAAGTATTCGTTAGTGTATAATTCGTTTAGTTCAGTAAGTGAACTAAGTCCGATGAAGTTTAGGGGAGTACTACTGTTATGATAGATTAGTTTGTTAGAATTGTCTAAGAGGGTAAAGTTGCTTTCTTCGATGATGGTTTTGTATTCATTTAGATAGTATTTATCGTAATCACCAATGATGGCAAATTTTCCTAGTTTGGCGTTTATTTTAGTGAGATAGTTACCTACTAGTTCGGCGTTTTTTTGGTTGATGTTTTTAGTGTCGAATAAGTCGCCGGTAAAAATGACGATGTCAGCATTTAGATTGTTTATTTCTTTTACGAGTTTTTTTAAGTCGTGTTCTGTAGTAGTTCGGCCATAATGGATATCGCTAAAGTGGGCAATTTTAAAACCATTGTAATCTTTGGGGAAGTAGTCATGATAGATGGCGGTTTCTTTAATAGTTAGGCCAGTGGTGTTTAGATAGCGAGCGTAGAGAAAAATGATAGTTCCGATTATGATTAAGATAGATAAAAATTTGATGAAAAAGTGGTTTTTCATAGAGCACCTGATAAAAGAATGATGGCAACACACATACCATTATGGATAGCGTGGGCGATAAAAGAAGTGTAGATATTATCAGTTTCATAGAAAGCTTTAGCTAGAAAATAGCCTAATGAAGCATAGGGAATGATAAATAAGAGTTCTTGGATATTAATGGTACCACTTGCTATAAGGTCTGTTAAGATGGGGATAAAGACATGGGCGAAACCGAAGAAAATGGCTGTAACAAGACAGAAGAGGTATTTTTTATTAAAGGTATTTTTAAATGAGGCTCTAAAAGTTATTTCTTCTTGGAGAGGGGCAATTAGAACCATGATGATAATATTACATAAAGGATATTTTATTAGTTGCTCGCGGTTGCTAGCTTCATTAGAGGCGATTCCACCAAAGATGCTTGTTAGGATAATGTTACATATCATCATGATGCCAAGGCCGATAAGCCAGTTTCGTAGGGCGATAGAAATATTTTTTTTGTGGAATGTTTTTAAGTCATTAATTAATCTTTTATGATATATTAATGTAAGAACTAAAAGAAGAATTAAGTAGACACCTATTTGGGCGAGGCTAGAAATTAGATGGTTGGAACTTTGGATAAGATTGCCAAAGAGACCAGCGAGGAGGAAAGTTAGGCCAAAATAGAGTAAAATAGTGCCTATTCCTTTTGTAATTTCTATTATTGTATTGGTAATATTGGAGGTAGTATTTTCTGGTTCAGTTTTTTTCATTTATATCAACTCTTTCTTATTTAATATTATCATATTTTCTTGGGGTTAGACAATATTTTTTGATTTTATTTTACATTATTAGCAAGAGGGTTTAGAGGGAAGTATTTTTATTTGAAATTTTTGTTTTTTTCAAGTATAATTAGAGTTAAGAGATGAGGGATAGTAGAATGAAAAAAGTTCCATATGGTATAAGTGATTATAAAAAACTTAAAGAACAAAATTATTTATATGTTGATAAGACAATGTATTTGCGAGTGTTAGAAAATGTGGCTAGTACAATATTTTATTTAAGACCAGGACGTTTTGGGAAGAGTCTATTTACTTCAATGATGTATTACTATTATGATGTTAATTCGAAAGATAAGTTTGATATTTTGTTTAAAGATACTTATGTTTATGATAATCCAACAAGTAATAAAAATAATTATTATATGTTGAAGTTTGATTTTTCGAATGTAACGACAGGAGGTATGAGTATTGATAAGTTAAGATATGAGTTTAATGATAAAGTGATAGATGGAATTAAGGGGTTTTTAGATAATTATGGGTATAGTTTAGAGATAAAGAGAGAAGATAAAAATCCTAATACTATATTATTAGAATTTTTAAGTTATTTTCGTTCACT
>CANOGG010000083.1 GCA_947565485.1 uncultured Mycoplasma sp.
AAACTCTTAATGCGACGATGTTCTCTATTCCAAGAGATACTTATGTCCCTATTGCTTGCAACCACAACCGCTATGCTAAAATTAACTCTTCCGCTGCTTACGGTACTAATTGTGTCATCAAGACAATTGAACAACTAACAAAGATTGATATCGATTATTATGTCAAAATTAATTTCAAAGGGGTAGTTGATTTAGTAAACACTGTCGATGGTCTTGATGTCGAAGTCGAACCACCAAACTATAAAGCCTACATTAAAGAATATAATGGCCGTATCTGTGAACAAAACTCTCTCCGTCAATTCGGCGACAATTTAATCTGTATGGACCCTGGAATGCAACATCTAAATGGCGAGGAAGCTCTTGCTTATGCTAGATGCCGTCATGCTTACTTAGAAAGTGACCTTGCTCGTAATCGTCACCAGCAACAAATAATTGAGGCCCTTGCCAGGAAAGTAGCCAGTCCATCTAACATAAAAAAGGTCGATGACTTACTTGATGCAGTAACCAACAACTTATCAGTTAACATGAGTCGCGACCAAATCTTATCTTTTTATGAAGTTATTAAAAGTATGATATCCAAATCATTCAAAGACGGAGATTTCTTATCCATCCAAAAAACTTATATGGAAGTATACAATTTACAAGTTAGAGTAAGCAACAATGGCTCTTTCACTTCTGCCTTAGGCCACTATCCTGGTTCTCTTGATGCCATAACCAAACTAATGCGCGTAAACTTAGAACTCGAGAAAAAAGAAATGGTTAAAACTTTTAGTTTTGATGCTAATGAAGAATACACCACGAAAGTCGCTGGTCAAGGCGTAACAACTGGTACTAAACTAGAACTTGTACCAAACTTTATCGGTCAGCCTCTAAACTCTGCTGAGACATGGGCTCTTAATCATAACATTGAATTTAAAAGTGAATTTGTCGGAAGTGATAGTGAGTTCTACAATCCTGATGCCTTACCTGGTGTAATTGCGGGCCAAAGTGTTAATAACGGTGTTCTTATCAACAATGTTACAGAAATAACAGTTTATATTAACGACCCATCCGTAGTTAAACCACTAAATCCTGATGATAATCCTGACGACGATGATAATAACGACGATAATAATCAAAATCCTGATGATAATAACAACAACGATGATAACAATAATGATGACGATAACAATGACATCAACATTCCTAATTTTATCCTTCCATCTGACAATCCTGATTCTGGAAATGAATTTTCCAGTCTTGACTAAAAGCATAAAAAAATACTAATTTTTCATTAGTATTTTTTAGTTATATTAATAACACTCTCTGCTCCTTCACTAGCCGCATTTATTAACTGATAAATATCTTTTTTTATCACATCACCTGATGCGTAAACTCCTGGAATATTAGTCTCTCCTTTTTCATTTACTATTATATAACCATCCTCTAATTTTATATCTGTCTTTTCTAAAAAGTCCGTATTCGGTCTAAACCCAATATATAAAAACAATGCACTTACTTTTAATTCTCTCTTATTTAATTTAACTCCTTTAAAAGTATCATTTTCAATAATTAAACTCTTAATTTCATTATTTAATATTAATTCTATATTCCTAATATTTTTAACCTCTTCCCGTAAAACGTTCTCAGCTCTAAATTTATCTCTTCTATGAATTAAATAAACTTTCTTTACAATCTTTGCTAAATATATCGCTTCACTTAACGCTGAGGAGCCTCCACCAACCACTGCGACTTCTTTCTCCTTAAATAAATTACCGTCACATAAAGCACACGTACTAATACCTCTACCTAAAAACTTTTCTTCATTATCTAACTCTAATTTTTTAGGCGACCTCCCACTAGCAATCAGTAAATATTTACATTGATAAGCATTACTACTTGTTTTAATCGTTTTAATATCTTCTACAATAACATCTGTTACTTTCTCTAACTTGTACTCTATATCCATTTTATTTACAGACTCAAAAAGATTATAAGCAAAATCTGGCCCATTTATTTCCTGAAGTCCTGGATAATTCTCTATCTTAGGAATAACATTTAAAGTTCCTCCAGGGGCATTTCCCTCCAATAATAAAACTTCCAGACCTGCTCTTTTAGCATATATTGCTGCACTAATACCTGATATACCCATACCAATAATTATCAAATCATACATATATAATTTCTCCCTTAATAATTATCAACTTTAATAAACAGCTTTTTGAGATTATTAATAGATTCTTGATTAAAGATTATTTTTTTCTCACCATTATATTGTATACTAAAGGAATGATAATTCTTACTATCATTAATGTCTTCTTTATTAATTAAGTTATCTAATAACAATTTTATTTCTTTTGCTAACTTTTTATTAATTTTTTTAGTATAAACAGTTGTTGTCTCTTCCTTTGGTTTTCCTCCTAAATTAGCTGTATATTTATATAATTTTTGAACTACTAATTTATTTTTCAAATCTATTTCATAGTATTTGCTAGTGTGACTTCCACCATCATTTAACATTGTTTGATATTTAAAATCAGTTGTTACAACATATTTTAAATTGTTATCAATTTTTTTATATTTCAAAAACCAAAAACCGATTCCAACTCCTAATCCTATAACCAAAACAATGATACCTAATAAAAATATTTTTTTTCTCATTTTTTATATACTCCTTTTTAATTTATTCTACCATTATTAATATCATTATATAAATTATAATACTTTCCTTTTCTATAAATATACACTAAATAAACTAAAGCTCCAACAAACAATATAACTGATATAATTTGTGCTATTTTAAACCCTCCAATCATAAGTGAATCTGTTCGCCAAGCTTCAATAAAAAATCTTCCTAAACTATACCACATTAGATAAAAACAAGCCATCGTTCCCACTTTTGTATATTTAAATCTTCTAATGACTAAAAGAATAACAAATCCTAACATACACCATAGAAACTCAAAATAAAATGTTGGCAAATAATAAATTCCATCAATATTCATTCCCTTTATCACAAAATCTGGTACATGTAATTTCTTCAAATGAGTTACACTAGTCGCAAATCCATGAGCCTCACTATTAAAGAAATTCCCCCATCTTCCAATTCCTTGCGCTAAAATCATACTAGGCGCTGCCATATCAAGTAATCTTACCACATTAAGTTTCTTTCTCTTTGCATAAATAAATACCACGAAAATTCCAACTAACAACCCACCATGAATTGCAAGTCCCCCATTCCAAACTGCAAATATCTCAAGTAAATTATACTTATAATATGATATGTTAAAGAGTACATAATAAAGTCTCGCCCCCAAGATACCAAATATAATCGCATAAAAACTCATATTAAAGATATCTTCCCTAGAAATCTTAAAACGCTTAGCTTCTCTTTCTATCAAAAATAAACCTACTAATATTCCCATAAGTATTAAAAAAGAATACCATCTAACCTCTAATCCAAACAACTTAAACATAACTGGGTTCATTTATACCAACCTCTTCTCTCTTATTATTATACTAAAAAGACTCCCAAATTCCTAGCTAAAATATCTAACAAAAAAAGGAAGTTTTCCTCCTTTTTAGATATTACTCTTCAATATCGTTAATACATAAAATATTAGATTGATATCAAAAAAAATCATGTACTAAGTAATACCTGTGTACATATTTATAGTTTATTAATTATTATGCAAAATATTTACCCTCTTTTTACCAAATTTTTTAAGAAATAAATTGTTTTATTTTTAATGTAATAACAAAATCGTAAAAAGTAAAAACTTTCCGTTAAAAACTTCTCCTCATCTCAATCTGCAAACTATCATTAGAATTTAAAAAAGCATTTATTTTATCCATATCAGCAACCCAAACAACAACACCGTTTTCATTTTTTTGAGTATGTAAGAAACTATTAGCAAAATTCTTTATATATCTTAATTTATAATTATTTTCTTCTTCTAAAGATATATTTGGATTTTGTAATTTATAATCTGCAGCCATAACTTTTTTAGAAAACTCTCTAAATCGTTTTGAAAATTCTAATTGATTAGGAAAGTTTGTCATAATAAATTCATCATACATTGAGTCAAATTTCTGTATATCACTTCCTAAAGCAGTACCTAAACCAAAAGGGTAGTTTTGCCCAAGCATATCAATAATAGTTTTCCAATCTTTTGATTTATCATATTTACTGTAATCAACTAATCCTTGACTTTCTAAATAATCAAAAAATTGTTTAATATTAACTTGAATTCTATCAATGGGAACAATACTTTGACAATCTTTTGAAAGCCACTCTCTATCAATATAAGTTTCACCGTGAGGCTTAAAAAATTGTTTACCATCACATACATGTATAGTTATATTTCTATCAGAAATAATCTCATTTAAAGCTCCATTAACTCTTTCATCAATCTGATATTTGACATTATAATTTCCAGCTTCATCAATATTTTCCTCAATATGTGATCTAGCAATCCTTGAATTTCTAAAAATAGAAAAGAATAATGCATGAACAGGATTATCTGTTGCATATACATAACTACCCTTTTGTGTACTTTCATTGGAATTAATAACTTCCAAACTTTCTGGGCTTCCATGATATAATATCTCCGGAACATAATCAAATATGAAGCTATTCTTACCTAAAATTTGTTTAATTTCTCCAATATTTTTACCACTTTTTTTTAATTTTTTTACTTGTTTTTCAATAGGTAAAACAGATTTTATATATGTTTTATATCTAACTATTTCTTTCTGTAATTTTTCATTATATATATCCATCTTCTTATCTCCCAACTATAACAAGTATAGCATAATATATAGGAAATACAACTATATTTTAGTTAAACTTAAAGAAATAAAAAAAATAATAGTATCTTTTTCTAAAATTTTTAGGTATAATTAAAACATGGAGTTGATATACTTTGCAAAAAATATGGGATATCTATCATAAATATGAGGAAATTATAAACTATTTAATTGTAGGTGGCTTAACCACTGTGGTTAGTGTTGGTGTAAAATTTGGCTTATTATTCACTATCTTAAACGCTAAAGATGATATGGAACTACAAATCGCTGTCATCATCTCTTGGATATGTGCAGTTGCTTTCGCCTACTTTGCCAATCGCATCTTTGTCTTTAAATCTAAGTCCAAAGATTACTTCAAAGAAATAACTACTTTTGTAGGTGGTCGTATAATCACTCTTTTGATGGATATGGCTATCATGTGGTTCTTTGTCACTTTACTAAAACTCGATTCTAATCTCTGGGTTATAATATCGACCTTTATTGCCCAAGTCGTCGTCACCATCTCTAATTATATCTTAAGTAAAATATTTGTTTTTAAAAAGAAGAACTAACCAAAACCTAGCTCTTCTTTTCATTTATTAAAAGCCCTATAATCAAAGGCAAACTTATAACTATAGGAAACATATATCTAAAATATGTATTAACTGGCCCCACTACACAAGTTAGCAATAACACAAACGCCGGAAATAAAAGGGGAATTAACTTCTTTTTCTTCTCTATTATTAAATATGTTACTAAAAACATATAAGTCCATACGACAAATCCAATATTAATAATTGTATTTAGTATCGGTACGCTCTGATAAGTAACCGCCATCGAAGTTAAAACATTTCTAAGACCTTTCAAATTATTATAATGATAATCAATACCATCTTGAATTAATCTCTCATCATAATCATGATATACATACCAGTTAGCTGTATTTGGATAAAAGTAACCATAAACTGTATTAATCGTCGCATCAAAATAAACTCCCGGATGCCTAAAGAAACAACTAAACCAAACTTTAAAATATTCCACCAAATCTTTCGTTGTCGTATCTTTATTAAACTCATTTTTAACAGGGTCTGCTATATTAGGCTTATACCTCTCTCTTAATGTCTCATAACCCAAAACTTTATCTATCACTTGTATTTCTTTTTGCTTTAAATCTTCACTATAATACTTAGCATATCTTGCTGTCTGTTGAAAAGGCACTGACAGCATTTCTCTAACAC
>CANOGG010000084.1 GCA_947565485.1 uncultured Mycoplasma sp.
AGCTAGAAGAGGCTTTACAAAGTAAAAAAGCGAATTAATCGCTTTTTTTAAACTTTTTCTTTTGTTTTTTTCTTGTGATTATCCATATCTTTTAGAGCATAATCACAGGCTTGAATAACAAATTGGGAGAATGAAACACCATTTTCCATTGTGACATTTTCAATTTTTTTGATAATGTCAGCGGGAAAACGAATACACTTGTTGATGGATTCCTTTCTCTCAATATTTAAGTTAAATGCCATATTTAACCAACTCTCTTTCCAATTACATTTTATATTATTATTTTATTTATTCCTATATTAGAAAAAGTTATATTATTTGTATTACACATTTTTGACACATATTTTTAAAGGGTAAACATGTTAATTTGGGTTAAAAAGAGACTAGTAAATTTTAAAAAATCATGGTAAAATGATGATAGGCTTAAAAATAGGGTGAATAGTATGAAGAAGAGATTTATCTTTGATGAAAATTATATAAAGAGATATGCTAAAAAAGACCAGATTAAGTGGCTTATTATTGGAGTTGCGGGCCTTATTTTAGTGGTGATTATAATTATTGTAGTGATGGCGACAAGAAAACAGGGAGGTTCCCCTGTAAAGCCAGTATTGCCAGAGTTTGAGTTTAAGGAAGAGTTAGTTTTAGAGGCAGGAAGTTCATTGCCGGCGGTGGAAGATTATTTTGATAAGTTAGAAAATATTGACATTGATGAGATAGAAATAGAGTATCCGGAAGAGTTTGAGATTGGGTATGATATTTCAAAATGTAGTGATGAAGAGAGAGAAAAGATTAGTACAGGAGATTTGTTGATATCTGATGCTAGTTGTGCCCTACCAGTATTAAAGAGCCCTAAATTATTTGGAGTAACACTTAAGATACAAAATAAAGAGTATACAGTTAAGCTTAGAGTAGAGGATACAAAGGCGCCAACACTTAAGTTACAAGATGTGGAAATATTTCAAGGTGAAGAGTATAAGTTAGAAGATTTTGTGGTTAATTGTTCGGATATTACTAGTGAGTGTAAGCTTAAGTTTTATGATAAGAGTGTTGATAGTGAGGGTAATGCGATAGATTATGCTAGTTTTAAAGAAGCAGGGGATTATACAGTTAAGATAGTAGCTGAGGATGGATATCAGAATGTGACAGAGCCAATGGATGTAAAGTTAACAATAAAGTCGATTGTGAAACCAGTGTATAGTGTAGTATTTGATACAAGTGGTGGAAGTCAGGTTGCAGGTTTAACAGTAGAAGAGGGAAGTAAAGTTATTGAGCCGGATATTCCATCTCGAAGTGGTTATACTTTTGTGGGGTGGTATTATGGAGATGAGAAGTTTAATTTTGATACACCAGTGAATGCGGATATAACATTAGTGGCAAAATGGCAGAAGAATAGTGGGGGAGGAACAAGTGTTCCGGGTGTTATTCCGGTTAGAAGTGTGTCATTAGATTATGGACAGAGGTCACTTTATATAGGTGAATCTAAGCCAGTAGAAGTTACAATAAATCCGAAGAATGCGACGAATAGGGCTGTTACATGGTCTAGTAGTAATAATAGTGTTGCAGTAGTGGATAATAATGGTAATATAACAGGTGTGGGTAGTGGAACAGCGATGATTACAGCGACGGTTGAAGGTAAGAGTGCATCAGTTAAGATTACAGTTATAGAAAAGACGTCTTATAATCCGGGTGGAGATAGTTGTTCTTATGGTGATACTTCATATAATTCTAGTAAGTATACTTTATCGGTTAATTTGACAAGAGATAATTGTGCGATTGACCCTAATACTTCTCCTAATGAGGATGTGTCAGTTAAAGATTATGTTAATCTGGTTAATAGACTTAGTAGTATGGGCTTTGTTCAGAGTGAGGGATATTTTAGTTATAAATTAAATACGATTAAAGTTAAGAATAATGCGGGTACTGGTTTAGTGGGATATCAGTTTACAGTGTCAGTGACGGTGATTGACCCTAATACTGGTAAGTATATGTCAGCTAGTTATGTAATACAGCCTAATGGGTCAAGAAAGTTTATAACAAATAATATTTCGAAGAATGGAATGACGCTTAATTAAGAAAAAAATGGGTACTTAGGTACCTTTTTTGGTTCAATAAAAAAACTACTAGGTTTGAAGTAGTTTATTTGTGGTTACGGAATCTAGCATTAGGGTCTAAAATAGCTTTTCTTAGTCTAATGTCAGTTGGTGTTACTTCGACGTATTCGTCATCTTCAATAAATTCCAAAGCCTCTTCTAATGTCATTTTTTTTGGTTTAGTGAGGTTTATAGCTTCATCAGCACCACTAGATCTGGTGTTAGTTAAGTTTTTATTTTTACAAGGGTTGACGTTTAAGTCGTTGTCACGGTTATGGATACCAATAATCATGCCAATGTAAACTTCGGTAGCTGGTTCGATGATTAATGTTCCACGTTCTTCTAGGTTCCATAGAGAGTAACCTAGTGCTTTACCATTTTCCATTGAAACTAGGACACCATTTTTACGTCTGGTAATAGGGCCAACATAAGGTTTATAGGAATTGAAACTGCGGACCATGATACCCTCTCCTTTAGTGTTAGTGATAAAGGCACTACGATAACCAATTAAACCTCTAGTTGGGGCTGAAAATTCTAGGTGAGTGTAGTTATCTTCGTTGGTAGTTATAACTTCAAGAGTTCCTTTACGTTCCTGGATGTCACTAATGACTGTACCAGAGTAGTCGTTAGGAACATTGATGATAACACGTTCGAATGGTTCGTATTTTTTATCATCTTTTTCTTCCATTAAAACTTCAGGTTTAGAGACTGATAGTTCATAGCCCTCGCGACGCATGTTTTCAAGTAATATTGATAGATGGAGTTCACCACGACCACTTACTTTGTAACCATCAGTGCCAGAGATTTCTTCAACTTGGAGACCAACGTTGGTTTCAAGTTCTTTTTCAAGACGTTCTTTAATATGACGAGTAGTTAAGAATTTGCCACTTCGACCAGCAAAAGGGGATGAATTGACGAGGAAGTTCATAGACAAAGTAGGACGTTCAATGATGATTGGTGGAAGAGGGTCAATGACACCTTTTTCACAGATAGTATCACCAATAGAAATAGTAGAACAGCCAGCGATTGTTACAATGTCACCAAAGTAAGCGATGTCTTTTTCGACTTTTTTAATGCCCTCGTTAACAAATAATTTGCTAATTCTAAATGATTCGATTTTACCATCATTTTTAACGAGAGTGACAGTTTCGCCATTTTTGATTTTACCTTTAGTGATGCGACCAATACCTAAACGGCCGATATAGTCATCATAAGCTAGATTAGATATTTGGAGTTGGAGGGCATCTTTTTCATCACCTTTAAAAGGTTCAACTTGGTTGATGATAGTCTCAAGTAAAGGTGAGATATTGTTACTCTCAGCGTTAAGGTCAGTTTTGGCAATGCCTTGTTTTGCAATCCCATATATAATGGGGAAATCTAGTTGTTCGTCACTGGCATTTAGTTCCATGAATAAATTAAAAGTCATGTCGACTACTTCTTCAGGACGGGCATCTTTTTTGTCTATTTTGTTGATGAATAAAATAGGTTTTAGATTTTGTTCTAAGGCTTTATTTAGGACAAATCTCGTTTGGGGCATTGGGCCCTCAGCAGAATCGACTAAAAGAACAACAGTATCAACAGTTTTGATGACACGTTCTACTTCACCACCAAAGTCAGCATGGCCAGGGGTGTCAACAATGTTAATTTTGTAATCTTTGTAGCGTATAGCACAGTTTTTGGAATAAATAGTTATTCCTCTTTCTCTTTCAATGTCATTAGAGTCCATGACACAATCTTGGACTTCTTCATGGCTGTCAAAAACGCCGTTTTGCTCAAGAAGAGCGTCGACTAATGTACTTTTTCCAGCATCAACATGGGCAACCACAGCGATATTTATGATTTTTTCCATAAACTCAACTTCTTTCTTTTAAAACTAGTATAGTTTATCACAAAATTTGATTTTTAACAAGATGGTATTTAAAAAGATAGGAAGAAAAATTCCTATCTGTTAAGATGGCTGATACTATGGTTGTAATTTTTTATGCGTACTTATGTTCCTATAACTATGTACGGATTTGTATTTTTTCCTGTTCCGCCCTCTTCAAAGAGAGTATTTGATTTCAGATTTATGACTGGACGGACACCATAAGTACTGATACTCACGGTGGGGTTAGTAAGGTAGCCATTATTTGACACAGCAAATATGCCAGCACTTCTGCCACTGTAGTAATATGGTGACATTGTCCAATAAGTTGTGTTTGAATATAGATATGTACTTGTATTTGTTATAGCAGGTGTATTAGATATTATACCACCCATACTTACTTCATCTGCTGTGATTAACCCTACTGGCGTATTGAATATATCTCCACTAAATGGACACAACAAACTTGGTGCTTTATTTGTTTTTAATCTGTTATATGGTGCATAATACGTTTCAGATGTTCCTAAGCCTGTTCCGCTATACGTTGTCCTATCGTTGCAAAAACCGGCATATATATCGATATAACTCGCATAATTTGTCTTTAATTTTGTATTATACCATCCATACAGTGTTGAGGCATTCGTTGAATCTTCTGCACCAAGAATAGTAGAGTTTGTTCCTATTCCATGAACATAATTTGGAGTATATTTGAAACTAACATACATATTATCATAAGTAGTAGTAATATTAAATGCTCTTGTTCCTATTTGTGTTCCCTCACCTGTTGTGGCTGGTGCACTCGTCTTTGAAGAACTTACTCCTGCATATATCATTCGAAGCGAACCATTAGAATTATTTCTAATAATTCTCCACCAAATATAATTTGAACCATCTTTTCCAAAGACTACCCAGTTATCATTTACATTTCCTCTAAAATATTTGATTGGTTGACTTCCACCTGAGTAATCACCTTTAGTCCAAGTATAAACACCATTACCCTCTATTCCAGCAAACATAGAATCGTTAGTTGTTATCCCGTTTAGTCCTGAAAGTATAGTACTTAATGGTGTTGGTTCCATTTTGGTTTTTTGTGTTATTGTGGTTGTTGGACAATTTCCAGCTCCGTCACATACTTTGACATCATAAGTATAACTTGTATTAGAAATTAAACCAGTCACTGAGTGAGTACAACTAGTCTGACCAGTACATTTAGGTGTTCCCCAATCACTAGAACTGTTAAGTTTAAAATAATATCCAGCAATACCCATGTCATCTGTTGCTTCCACATACAAGTCCATACTTGTTTTTTCAATATTTCTAGCCTCATGTACTCCTATTACTGGTGCGGTTGTATCTTTTATTTTATCAAAATAAATATAACATTTAGTACCTTTTTTAGATATTCCTGAAATATCTATTTTGCCATTATTATAGGCTATATTCATTCCAGTGTCTCTTACTTTATCTACTTCACATCTAGTCGTTGTTACATCAGTATTTAGGGTATAACCTGATGTTGGAATATTATCTGCAGAGATAAAATCGCCATTGTCATTTTCAAGATAGAGAGCGACTGTATTTAAATCTGGTACTTTATAATTAATTGTACCTTTAGCAATATTTATACTATTAGTATTTCGATATTTAGCTAAGCTTAGTGAGAGTATTAATACACTAAATAACAAAACACTTATAGTTACACCTATTGCTATTTTTTTAAAACCTTTATTATTTAAAGTTTCAAAATTCATTTTTATACCTCCTAATAATTATTGAGGCATAATAAAAATAACTTACTTTTCCATTTTTTATAAACTTAATACGTCCTAGTTTATGTTTATATTATACTTTGTAAAACTAGCTATGTCAAGAAAAATGACACAATGAGGACCGCAATATTTAAACGTTAAACAAGAAATGAGAGAATTAGTTTAAGGAGAACGTTTATATGAATTATGGAAAGGTAATAAGAAAGTTAAGAATTGATAATAGAAAAACTCAGGAAGATATGGCTAATATTTTAAATGTAGAGAGAGTAACATATAGTC
>CANOGG010000085.1 GCA_947565485.1 uncultured Mycoplasma sp.
GAATGAGGATATAGAACTGGCGAATAATCACGACTGTGCGGTTTTAGTAAATGGGTGGGATGCCACATTTAAAAAAGTAAAATTAAATCAAAGTGGTTTAACATTAATACCATTTAATTTAGAAAATAGCGATGGATACGAACCAACCTTTTATGATGCCGAACAAATAAAAGAGCTACCAGTTAAAATTGTTGGCATTGCTAGAGAGAAAAGGACGAGATTATGAAAAATAAAACAACTATAGCTAATAATATAAGCGAAAAAATAAGATTAGATAAATCTTATAATAACTATCATAAAATCATTGATAATAATTTACCTTATAAATTTTCTTATTTAGATGAATGGCTTTTAAAGAAATCCAAAATATTGAATAAAGAAGCAGAGCGTTTGATTATGGAACTTGAAGAACCCGAAAATATAGAAAAACAAAAGTTCAAAACTTATCAGAGAGGAACTATTATTAAAGTTGACTTTGGAGTTGGTATAGGTTCTGAAATGTCGCAAGTCCATTTTGCAATAGTCTTAAATAATTATGATAATCCTAAAAATAATGTTTTGACGGTTATTCCCTTAACATCTAAAAAGAAAAAATTTCATTTATATTTAGGAGATTTGATATTTAATACCTTAGATAACAAGTTTAAAACAGAAACAGATATAATAAAAATAACTGATAAAATAGAAAATAACGAAAAACTTACTGTAGAAGAAGAAACAAAATTAAACAAAATAGCTACACTATTAACATATTATGAAAATTATTTAAAGGAAAGTTATGCGTGTTGTAATTTAATAACAACAATCTCAAAAGAACGTATATTTTTCCCAATAAATGAGTATGATATTATTGGAAATACAAAATGCTCAGATGAAACTATTAATAAAGTCAACGAAGAAGTCAAAAAGTATTTTGTGTATCAAAACTTGACTTTCAATAATAAATAGTGTATAATTCTGATTAACAAAGGTTTTTAGAACCCGCGTTGTTAATTAATGGTCTTTAGGACCCGTTTAAGATAGTTCTTCTTTAGAGCTATCTTTTTATTTTAATGGTTAAACCACATTAATTTGTGTTTTAATAAATATTACAAGAAAGGAGTTATAGGTTTATATGAAAAAAATATTAAGTGTGTTATTAATATTACTAACTGTTGTCACGATTACTGGTTGTGGAAAAGAAAATAAAGAATCTGAAAATAACAAACAAAACAGTTCCGAAATGTCAAAGGAAGAAATCACCGAAAAAATTTATAGTGTTAATAATGATCTAACGAGTTTTTGGAATAATGTAGTTATAGAAGTAAGATATTATGCTGAAACTGGAAAAAATAGTATAGGTGAAGCATCAGATATTGATTTTATTGTAAGTAATATGGATAAATATTATACTAAATGCGTTGATAATAAAAAATTTATAGATAGTTTATCAAACGACTATTCGAATATAATTAATTCCTATGACAAAGCTATGGAACAAGCTAAAATAATATATGATAACATAAAAAAAGAGACACCTAAAGCTAATAGCAAATTATCATATAAAGAAAATATAGAGCTATTTCATCAATATCAAGATAAATTTTATGAATTAGCGAATGATGAATACTTAAATAATTAAAAAAAAGAGCTACTGCTCGCAACAGTAACTCAATCACTATAATAAGTGAGTACCAATTAGAAAGTCCTACGACAGACAAATTCTTTTTTAGTACTCTCTTATTATACTAAACAAAAATCAAAAAGTAAATAGGAGATGATAAAATGGCAATTTATAAAGCTAAAACCCCTACCAAAGATGGGAGACAATATTTTTTTAGAATTAAATATAAAGATATTTTTGGAGAGACACATGACTACTCTTCGGGGAAATTTAAAAGTGCAAAAGAAGCCAAAAATGAAGAGGCTATTTATAGAGTCAAAATAACCAATCAGGAAATATGTACGAATAGCATCACAATTAAACAAGCTTGGATAGAATTAAGGGATAGTAAAATTAAACAAACTAAAAAGCAAACTACAATTAAAAATGACAATCTCTTTAAACATCTAAAACCAATCGAGGAGGAAAAGATAAATGAACTTAATGTTCAAAAATATAAAAAATTAATTAACTATATTGATTCGCTAGGTTTTAGTGCAATGTATAATAATAAAATTTTGGGTTTGTTTAGACAAATAATAATATATTCAAATAAACATCATAATACTAGTGATACAATCCTAAAATTTATTGAAAATTACAAAGAAGTTAATCTCATTAAAGAAGAAATGCAATTTTTTACTTTAGAAGAATATAAACAATTTGATAGTGTAATCAATGAGTTTGATTATCATGTATTTTTTGAATTATTGTATTACAATGGACTTCGTCAAGGTGAAGCTCAGGCTCTCACTTGGAAAGATGTTGATTTTAATAAAAAAATAATTAAAATAACCAAAACATTAATGACTAAAATTAAAGGGGAAAAATGGACCATATCGAGTCCAAAAACCAAAAGTAGTACAAGAACATTACCTTTGACAGAAAAACTCGTAAATGACTTAAAGCAGCTAAAAAACGATGCTAAAAAATATATAGACTATTCTGATAACTGGTTTGTATTTGGTAATTCTATTCCCTTTAAAGAGAGTACAATTCAAAGGAAGAAAAATGAATATTGTAAAATAGCAGGTGTTAAGCAAATACGAGTTCATGACTTTAGGCATAGCTGCGCCAGTTTACTTATTAACCAAGGTGCCAGCGTTGCCTTAGTTAGCAAGTATCTAGGTCATAGCAATATAAGTATAACGCTAGATACTTATACTCATATGTTTAAAAGCGAGTTGGAAAATGTAACAAATTTATTAAATAAATTATAAAAGTGTGTTTAGAAGTGTGTTTGAAATAAAATAGTATTGAAAAAAAGCCCTTAAATAAAGGCTTTGTTAACTAACTGGTGACTCCGGCGTGATTCGAACACGCGACCGATCGCTTAGAAGGCGATTGCTCTATCCAGCTGAGCTACGGAGTCAGAACTGTTTTCGTATATGATTATATCTTATTTTGGTAAATTTTGCAAGAGGAAATTAGCGACTTTTACCTCTTTCCTCTTCCATATTATTATATTGCACCATTTCTTGTTCTTTTATGAGTTTAAAATCAATTAATTTGACACGAATTTCATTTTCAAGGAGTTTTAAGCGTTTTAGAAACTTTTCTTCAGTTTGTTTTTTTAAAAAATGGTGATATTTTTTGATGATGATATTTCTGAGACGGGCTATTTCATCAAGTGCCATCATGAGACTACCTTCAGTTGCATCACTCTCCTCTTCAATGATGTTTAGATAAAATTCTAGGAGTTGTTTATATTTTTTATTGAAGCTATTATTGATTAGAGCATTGATGATATCAGGATTTACGATGATGATATTATTTACTTTGGGATTTTTATTGTTGTTCTTTTTAGGTTTATAAATAAAACCTTTAATGTCATAATCAAATGTTAATAATTCCATTTCGTGGTCAATTTTTTTGATAGCAAAGCTTTTCATGACTCCTCGTTCCTTTCTAGTAAGTCTGGTCTTTTTTCTCTTGTTATACGTAGTTGTTCTAGATGACGATACTCTTCTATTTTTGCATGATTACCACTTAGGAGAATATCAGGAACTTCAAGACCGCGAAAATTACGGGGTTTAGTATAACTCGGGTAGTCAAGTAAATTATTTTGGAAAGAGTCATTAGCAAACGAAGCAGC
Source organism: uncultured Mycoplasma sp. (assembly GCA_947565485.1). Lineage (GTDB taxonomy): Bacteria > Bacillota_I > Bacilli_A > RF39 > UBA660 > Caccenecus. Next base: position 3,738 of record CANOGG010000085.1, read on the forward strand.
ATCAATGACACCAGGAATAAAGCGGGAGATAGTATCGACGATAGCTAGGGCAGGAAGTTCACCGCCAGTTAGGACAAAATCACCGAGACTTATTTCACCATCGACAAAATTTAGAATACGTTCATCAAAACCTTCGTAATGGCCACATACTAAAATTAGATGGTTGGTAGAATTTTTAAGACTAGAGGCTAATTTAGTAGTGAATTTCCGGCCTTGTGGAGTTAATAGATAAACTTTAGAGTCAGGAGTCTTAACCGATTCGATAGCTCTTACGACGGGTTCGCACATGAGGACCATACCACTTCCCCCACCGTAGGGAGTATCATCGACTTGGTCATTTTTTAAAAGTGTAAAATCACGGATATTGACGATATTTATTTCGAGTAATTTTTTTTCTTGGGCTCTTTTAATAATGCTTTCATTAATATAAGAAGAAATAATATTTGGGAATAAAGTTAAAATGTCAAATCTCATAATAGTTCACCTACTCTTTCAACTGTTATTTCTCGGGTGGCAAAATTTATTTTGGTAATAAATTCAGGGATATGAGGGATATAATAAGTTTTATCATAGGAGATAGTAAGAAGTGGTGTTGATTTCGTGGTGCAAATACTTTTTACTGTTCCATAATAATTTTTAGAATCAGTAATTTTGAAACCGATTAAGTCACTTAAAATATAATCATTAGTAGGTAATTTTAAGTCATCTTTATTAATATATACTTTTAAACCCTTATATTTTAGAACATCGTTTATATCATTTATCCCACAAAATGTAACCATGTCAAAGTTTTTGTGGGGGCGATAGGTATTAATGATGACTTTTTCTTTTTCTGGGCCTAAATAGAGTATAAAATCTTTTTTAAAAACGAGAGTTTTCTTTTCAAAATCGCTTAACAAGCGGACCTCCCCTTTTATACCGTGGGTATTTACTAATTTTCCAATACAAATAAAATTCATATATCATTCCTCATTATCTTGCAAGTTCATAGAAAATAATACTGGCTGCAATACTAGCATTAAGACTTTCACAATTATTATTTAAAGGTATGTTTATAAGGCTATTGCAAAGATTTTCAAACTCTGGGTTCATGCCTCGACCTTCATTACCAATTATTATACCAGTTTTTGGAGGAAATGAAAGGCTTTTTAGAGAAGTTCCAAGAGATACATGAGTACCATAGATGGTGTAGCCTTGGTTTTTTAGGTCGGGGATTATTTCTTTTAAGTCCTTTTTAATAAAATTCAAGTGGAAAAGCATTCCCTCAGTAGAACGAATAACTTTTTCGTTGTATAAGTCGACAGTATCGGGACTCATGATGATAGTGGTTATATTAAAAGCGACGGCACTACGGATGATGGTTCCTAAATTGCCAGGGTCTTGAATATTATCTAATAAACAGATATTACCAGTAATAAGGGAGGGATGAAGTTTTTTAACAACGGCGATAACAGGGCTAAAACTTACTTGGCTAGATAATTTTTTTAGAATAGCCGGAGTTACTTCATAAAAAGGGATTTTAGGCTGGCGATAGGTGGTATCAAGGGCGATTATTTCTAAAACAAGGTTCTTTTTTAGGGCTTCCTGCAAAAGATGGTCGCCTTCAATTAGGAAACTATTAGTTAAATCACGATATTTTTTATCTTTTAATTTAGTCCAACTTTGGACTTTAGGATTATTTAGAGAGGTTATCTTCATTAGGTTCTGAGCTCCTTTCTAGCTTCTTTATACTCGGGGTAGTATTTAGCTACCAAAGACCAAAATTCTGGGCCATGATTATTATGATAAAAATGGCACATTTCATGGATGATTACATATCTTAACATATCAAGGCGATATTTTATCAGTTCCGAATTTAGAGTAACAGTCATACTTTTATAATTACAAACGCCCCATCTTGTTTTCATTTGGCGAATTTTCAAGGTAAAATCAGGGGTTTTAATGACTTTTTTTAAATTATTTACTTCTCTATTAAATATTTCAAAAGTTTTGGTTTTAAGGAATTTATCTAAAAAAGATAGGCTTGGAGTATAGAGTTTACCATCTTGGAAAGCAATTTCGCTTAAGTTTTCATTAATTATAAGATTATATTTAGCACCTAAGTACCAGAATTCTTTGCTCTTTGTTTGTTTAACAGTGACTTTATTTAGCATATTAGTTAAAGATTTTTCGTTTTCGGCGATTAATTTAGTGATTTCTTTAGTGCTTATATATTTATTAGCAGTGACGTTAAGGTTTAAATTCTCATCAA
>CANOGG010000086.1 GCA_947565485.1 uncultured Mycoplasma sp.
TCTCATGTCCGAGTGCTCCATATCTTTTACTCTCCGGGTCAATAAAGGTGAGGGTACCAATACCTGTTAAACCATCTTTAACATATAACCCCGTTTTATAAACTCCACCTGACTTCTCTAATTTTAAAGTTGTTTCTTTCTCTTTATTATTCCTCTCATAAGTAATCACGACCATCTCATCATTTATATTTTCTTCAATCGCCTGTGTTAGTTCCTTAATCGAATTTACTTCTGTATCCTCAACTTTAGTAATTATATCACCCTCTTTAATGTCAAATTTTGGATACTTCCCCTCAATTTTATAAAAACCTATAACCATTACGCCTCTAGTTTTAATATCTATCCCAATGGTATTTCCACCTAAAATAACCTCACTCGCATAAGCCCAAACATTAAGTGGAAATACGATTAATAAACACAACATCGTTATTAATTTTTTCATAATCCATCACCATTAAATAGTATATCCAAATCCCCCCTTAACATTTTAGAAATAATTGGCAACCACCAAGTGTCAAGATAAAGTAAACTCTCATTTACAAATATTCCCAAATATCTTATAATAAAAGAACATAAAGAAAGAAGGACTTTTTTATATGACTGATAACAAATCCCAAATATATGAAACATGGCTTGAAAAAATAAACTACGCTTTAACCCGTTTTAAAGATGCGGGCATGGACGTTACAATATATCATGAAAGGGTAAATTCTATCGTAAGTCAATGTTTATCTAAAAATAAAACCACTGACCTTTATAGCGCTTCTTCTACTTTTAGTGGCACTATTGAAATGCCTTATGATGAAGCTACCCGCGAACTAAAAAAAGTATATAATGAGTTAAAACAACATGAAATCTACCTCCAAGCAAAATCTTTAACCAATAGTATTAATATTTTTTTAAACTCTCCTGAACACTTACCAGAAAATATTAATAATTATCGCTCTTTACTCTTAAAATATTTAGATAGTCTTAAAAAATCTCAAACTCTCCCTAATCATTTAAAAGGGGATATCGTTGATAACATCTATGAAACGACTTATAAATTTATTTTACTAGAACTTACTGTCTTAAACGAAAGTCCAACTCTTGAAACACTTCGTCAAGATGAAATTCATCATCAAAAAATCAATAACCAAATCATCGCTAATCTAGCTGAGTTCGACCTCACTAAACCTGAGTATCAAGGGCTCTTAAGTCAAAAAGAAATCATCGATATTTTAGGCCTCGATGCTGATTATGCCACAAGTTTTTTCTTAAAGTTTCTTCAGGAAAGCACTTTACCCCTAACTGAACAACAAGCTAAATTAAATACTCTAGCTACTAACTTAAAAAAATACTATGAAGAACTAAAAATCAATTTCATAACTTTAGATAGTAACGAGCTTTATTATCAAAAAAAGAAGAAATTCCGTCGTAAAACTTTTAACCAATGTTGGCAAAATATGGTTTTAGGAATTTGTTCCACCGCTATTCTTTTAAACTATAGTGGTAGATTAGTAAAATCAACCAAGTCTTTATCCAAGTTTGATGCTTACGCTTTAGAAATAAATGTCTATGACTCCCTAACTGATAGCACTAACTCCGAGATTAAGTATGTTCCTGAAGATACACCATCTTCTACTATTTATACTACCCATTCTAAATGGTACAAAAGTAATGAAGATAATTATTGGTATCAGTTAGCTAAAAATTATGACCTTACTAATTTAAATCTTACCACCGACCAAATAAAAAATTTAGATATTACAAGCCTTAATCTTGAAGAAACTGGCCAAATATTTATTACGAAAAGTATTGAAGACTATCAAAACAAGGAATATTATACTATAACTACTACTTATCTAAATAAAGAAGACAGCAAAGAAAAGATAGATTTTTCCGAGTTAGTTAAATATAGTCTTCTAAGCCTCTTTTTAACTATTATACCATTATCTATTTTAAGTGAAATTACCAAAAAATTTAATCGCAAACTTCTTTTATCAGCTATCAAAGATAGTATTCACTGCTATAAAGAACTTCGTAAAATCGCCCCTGATAACAAAGAAGCATTATTAGAAATTATGACTAAAATAGAACATCAAATGGCTACTAACCAAGCTCTAATAACTGAATGTTTAGAAGCTAAAGATTTTTACGCCAGTAATCCCAGTTTAACGAAAGAATATGCTACTTTAACCAAAATTCTAAATGACCTAGAAAAACTCGAAAAAGATAAAAATACCCTAAAAAAAGAAAGAAGAATCTAAAATGCCATCTAATTTTAAAATAATTTATCATACGACTCTCTATAAAGTTATGAAAGCCATTGATAATCTAAGAAGTATTAATTTTGATGTCTCAAGCTATGAAGAAGCTCTCCAAAATCTTCAAACAAATCTCGCCCTTGACTTAAGTGGTATCAATAAAATACCCTTGTTTCAGCATGAAATCTATCTTCAATATACAACTAAACTAAACAATATTTATACCAGTCTCATGAGTCACGAAATTTATCTTCAAATTTCTAATTTTATCCTCACTCTAAAAGAGTTTATAACAAGCCCCCAAAAAAGCATTCCTACTTTAAACGAATTTTCCGCCCAACTCTTACATTCATTAATCACTTAAAGAGTGCCGAATTAGACCACTTAAACAGCAATGATGAAATACTTTCGGACCTTTATGAATTAAGTTTTCTTTTAATTAAAGAAGAAATCAAACTAAAAGGGGAGAGTACCATCTTAACTACTTTTAAAACTGATGACATAGATATCTATAACTTAGACCGGGTTATCACGACATATATCTCGCGTCTTAATCTCAAAGATTCTGCTAATAATGATATCCTACTTATCACAACTAAAATCAAATCTAGGGGCTTAACAGCCACTTATGTCGATAATGAACTTATTACTCACCTTGCCATAAGAGAGGCCACTTTTGAAGAATTAGAAAATCTTCTTAAAGAGTTAACTATCAAAAATGATATATATAAGCATCGTTTAATCGACTTAAAAGTTGCCAAAATAATCAGTAGTGACCGCCTCTATCGCACCCAAGAATACATAACCGAACTTGAAAAAAAGATAAAAAGTTCTGCCAAAGTATTTCTAACATCCCTAACTATCTCTACAACTCTTTTAACTGGCTCTTTTCTCCTGGGCCATTTCTGTTCCAAAGAAAAGCACTTTCTTAATGAAAAAACAACTTATGACACTATCTCGGAAGAAACGACTACTACCAGTACTTACGAAGCTAATTCTGATGCTTCTTGTCATCTTTATAAATATGAACCCTGGCATCAGACTAACGATGGTTTTACGAGATTAGTCGCCACTTATGACTTATCAAACATTCCTAGTAAAACTTTTGCCGAATATCTTACCATGGAACTTGAAAGTTTGGGCCTTTACGCGACTTACAATCTTGAAAGTGTTTCTGAAATAACCAATCTATATAAGAAAACTTACTATAAATTAGAACGTCTTATGGTCAATCTTGATGATTATCAAATCATCTCCGACAAAAGTTTATTTATCGGTTTGAGCCTTGCATTCTCTTTGATGTCCATTTTGATACATATGATACTAGATATTCTACTTTCGTCAATTAATATTAATGATAATAATTATGTTATGATTGGCAACTTGCCTCATTCTTTATACCAGCTTATTAAAAATTACCGTAAGCTTTTATCAGAACTTAAAAATTGTCACAAATACGAGGAAAATACCAACCTTTATGAATATCAACTTCAAAGATTTTATCTCGAAAATAAGGAATTTTTCACCCAACTTAAAAATATCATCCCGATACTTGAACAAATTCCCAAACTAAAACCCGATGAACTAAAAGAATTAAGACTAAATCTTCAAAGAACAAATTATTAGAAAGGAAGTGTTTTTATGGAAGATTATGCAATTACCCTCCAATCAAAACTATACAAAGTAAACAAAAAAATAACTCAGTTTAAAAATATTGGCTTAAATGTTGCCAAACATGAGGCGCTCTTAGCCAAAATAACCGAAAATCTCGGCCAAGAGACTGCTAGCTACAATGATGTAACAAATATGGAACCCTCATTCTTTAAGCATTCTTATATCGAAGCTATTGTCGCGGTCGATAAGATATTAAGTAATTAGAGTCTTATGAAATTTGTTTTACAGCATATAGCTTTGCTAAAACTCTAAAAATATTTAATGAAAATCCCAACCTCCAAGAGTTAAGTTCTCTTCATAACCAATTAATTTCCATTCTTGATAAATTAAAACATTCAAAGACCCTTGACTACGAAGTTGAAGGCCCAATCATTGAAAATATTTATGCAATTACCTATGAATTTATTAAAAATGAAATCAAATTAACCAAGGAGAGTCCCACCCTAGAAGAACTAAAGAAGAACGAAATTGATAGTTATTATCTCGATAAATTTATCTCTGATAATATCGACCACATTCTTCCAACCCATCCTCATTATAAATTAGTCCAAAAAACTAAAAGTAATCTTGATGTTACTGGGAGTGAGAGTAATTATTTAGACCTTAACTTAATTAAAATTTTGCTTTTCTGCGATACTAACCAAAAAGAATATAAAAAGAACCTCCAAAAATTAGAAAATCTAATCGATAAATATCGTGCGAGTTTACTTGAAATTAATACTAAGATAGCAAGCCTAGAAGTAAATAAATCTGATTATACGCCGTCTAGTTGAAACATATTATCTAACTCCTCTTGGCGACCTAAGCTTAGAAGAATATCTTGCCCTTGACTTTTCCGAGTATGGCATCAAACCTCTAGAAACAAAGGAATATCAAGACACCCTAGGTCTTAGTGACTTATACGATAGAATCTACTATAAATTAGAAAAAATCACCACCGACCCCGATAATTGTGTTATCAAAGAGAATTTGGATATTTATTTGCTTTGTTTATTTTTCTTTGGCATAATAGGCTTTCTTATTGATTTTGGCCCTGAAATCTTCTTCGATTATATTGAATTTAATGAAAAAGGTGAATTATGGGGCTTTATAGATGGAGTAGTAACCATCTTAGACGAATTATCTGAATTGAACGCTCAAAAATCTTGGATATCTACCACTAATGCTGAAATAGCTGAGTTAAACCAAAAAGCTCTCGAACTATTCACTGAATATAAACCATATTTTGCTGAAATAAAAATGCTTATCCCATACTTAGAAGATAATCCCCGTCTTAAAACTAAATTTACTGAATTTACCGAAAATATGAAGTTGACTCGGGAAAAGTAACAAAAACATAAAACTAGCTGATAAATATCGACAAACACCCCCTAAATGTGCTAAAATGTAATCATAGGAGTTGGCGCATATGTCGAAAACTACATTTATCTTAATTGGAATATTATACTATATTTTTACTATAACCATTATTATCATTGTTCTAAACTTTATTAATAAACGCGAGCAAAAGAAATACAAAACTGAAATAACAGCCTTAGAACGCGATAAAAACCTTATCGTCGGAGCTTCTATTCTCTCGGAATTAAACAAAGTAAGCGCCCTTATCAATAATGATGTTATGCAAAAAAAATATGAGAATTGGCGTACTAGACTTAAAGAAATTAAAGAAGTGGAAATTCCCAAAATCACCGATGCTTTAATTGAAATCGAAGATGCTTTCCAAGAAAAAGATTATAAGAGTCTTAAAACGAAAATCGCGAGTCTTGAACTCGAAATTGCCTATGTCAAAACAAAATCTAATTTTCTTTTAGAAGAAGTTAAAGAAATAACTTTAAGTGAAGAAAAAAACCGTGAGACTATCACGAAACTAAAGGCTGACTACCGCGCTATTCTTGCTAAATATAATACTAATAAAGAAGATTATGCCGAAGTTGAAAAGCCTCTTGATTTACAATTTGAAAACGTTGATAAACTCTTTAGTGCTTTTGAAACTGCGATGGAAAATAATGAATATACTGAAGTTGGCAAAATAGTTAAAGCCATTGGTGACAC
>CANOGG010000087.1 GCA_947565485.1 uncultured Mycoplasma sp.
ATAGCGCGACCTCTTTGATAGGCAAAATCTTTATGGACGATGATACTTAGAGCATCAACGATATTGCCATTTAGTAAGATGTTCATTTTCACAAGTTTTGATTCGCGGTAGCCACATATTTCATAGTCAAAAGAAGCATAGCCTTTAGTATAACTCTTTAATTTATCGAAGAAATCATAAACTATTTCTGATAGTGGTATTTCGTAGTGAATGTTAACACGAGTCTCATCGATATATTCTAAAGATTTATAAATTCCCCTTTTATCTTGGCAAAGTTCCATGATGGGACCAATATAGGTACTTGGAACGATAATATTAGTATAGATAAAAGGTTCTTTGACAACAGATATGAGTGATGTATCGGGCATTTTATTGGGACTATCGATTAGAATGTTTTCGCCATTTGTGAGAGTTACATCATAGATAACACTAGGACTAGTAGCAATAATACCAATATTAAATTCACGTTCGATACGAGTCATGATAACGTCCATATGAAGAAGACCTAAAAAACCAGTACGAAAGCCAAAGCCTAGTGCATCAGAAGTTTCAGCTTCAAAACTTAAGGCCGCATCGTTTAATTTTAGTTTGTTTAAGGCATCTTTTAGAGTTTCGAATTGGTTTGGTTCAACAGGAAAAAGGCCAGAATAAACCATGGGTTTCATAGGTTGGTAGCCTTTTATAGGTTCGCTTGCAGGATTAGCACTTAGAGTGATAGTATCCCCTACTTGGACTTTGGTGATATCTTTGATACTTGCACAGACAAAACCTACCTCGCCGGCAGATAGTGTGTCTCGAGTCACTTCTTTAGGTGTACTAACACCAAGTTCTGTTATATCAAAATCAGAGTTTGTCGCCATCATTCTAATTTTATCGCCGATTTTTAAGGTACCACTTTCGACTTTCACGAGAGCTATGACACCACGATAAGCATCAAAACGACTATCAAAGATAAGTGCTCTGGTTTCTTTAGTATCAGGAATAGTGGGCGCTGGGACGCGTTTAATTATTTCTGCGATAAGCTTAGGTATACCCTCACCGGTTTTACCACTACAAAGAACTATTTCTTCCTCTTTAAAACCAAAAACTTTATTAAGTTCAGCGACGACTTTTGGAACATTAGCATTTGGTAAGTCAATTTTATTAATAACCGGAATAATAGTTAAGTCATTATTTAGCGCAAGATAGAGATTAGCAATAGTTTGGGCTTCGATGCCTTGGCTGGCGTCCACAACTAAGATAGCCCCTTCACAGGCAGCAAGACTTCTTGAGACTTCATAAGAAAAGTCGACATGACCAGGGGTATCGATTAAATTTAGAATATACTCTTCACCCTCATATTCAGTGTGGAGTTCAACTGCATTTAATTTAATGGTGATACCCCTTTCACGTTCGAGGTCCATACTATCTAACATTTGCTCTTTCATTTCACGTTTATCGAGGGCATGGGTACATTCTAAAATACGGTCAGCAAGAGTACTTTTACCATGGTCGATATGTGCGATGATAGAAAAATTTCTAATATTTTCTTTTTTCATAAAAAACACCAATATTATTATAACCTAAATTAGAAAAAGATTAAAGTCTTAAATTAGGGCTTTTAGCAAGTATGATATTGGTGTTTAGTATTATAAATATTTTAGAAAATACCAACTCTTCTTTTTATTAGGATATTTTTTATTTTTTAGCTTTCTTTTTCGCCTTTTGGTTCTTCTTTTCGGGGGTTTTAGGGTTAGAACGATATTGGCGCATTAAGTCATAAAATTTATGATTTTCGTTTTCAAGATTGGGAAAAGCTTTTAAAAGACGACTGGGGAAAGCACGAAATTCAGCACTGATTTCACGAATTCTCTTTTCTAAGATGATAGGAATTTGGGCGATTTTTTGATTTTTTAGTTCTTCTACAATAATAATTCGGTTACGAAGATTATAAGCAATAATTACTGAATAGATAAAATCAAGAAGAGTAATAATTCCTAGAATAAGGGCGATAATAGCCCAGGCTTTAAAGATTAAGAGATGAAATAGCATGGAAAATAACGGCATCACAACATAAATAATAAGAAGAGATAGACAGCCAAAGGCAAAGGAATTGCGAAGACAGATACGGCCATTTAAGTTATATTTTACAGCACTGTAGTCCCACCACTTGTTGTGAAATATTTTTTCTAAAAGAAAGGAAGTAAAGTATTCTAAAGAACTGGTAATAATTATACCAAAAACAAAGACGACCACGGGGTCATAATAATATCTTAGAAGACAAAAAATAATTAAAAGAGCGCCGAGGCCATAGATAGGTATTAAGGGGCCACATAAAAAACCACGATTGACGATTTTTTTAGACATTAGATAACACCAGAAGACTTCTAAAAAATAGCCGACAAAGGAACAGATAAAGAATATTAAAAAACTGTATACTAGGATTTCTTTCATATAGACCTCTTTTATAAGATTATATCATTATTTAGAAAAATAATAAACATAAATATTAATTTAGAGAATATATTTTAGTAGTAGTTAAGAAAGGATAAGAATATGATAAATAAACAAAATTTATGGTTTTTAACGCTTTTTTCATTAATTATGGTACTTAGTATTTATTATCTGTCGATGAGTGATGATACCCTATCTAAAATGAATGTTAGTGTTCCAGAAAAAACGGAAGAAGCAAAAGTGGTTGTGAGTGAAAATGATACTTTGGTGGCGCTTAAAGTAGCAGATGAAGAGTCTTTGGTAGCTAGAATGCAAGAATTAGAAGAGGTTTTACTTAATAGTACTTCTTCTTTAGAAGAGAAAAATCAGGCTTATGAAGATTTACAGAATATTAATAAAAATGAGAGCTCAAAAGAGGCAATTACCAAGCTTATTAAAGATAAATTTAGTTTAGATTCTTATGTAAGTATAGATGGTAATAATATTAAGGTGACTATTGCTAGTATGAGGCATGATGCGAAGCTTGCTAATGATATTATTAAAAGTATTCAGGAACTATATGATAAAGATATGTATATTACAATTAAGTTTGGCTAGATAGGCGTTTTAAATAACACTTCCTTTAAAAAAAACATAAAATATACTAGATATATTATAGATATGAAAGGAAGTTACTTAATGAAAAGAAGTATTTTAACAAAAAGAGAACAAGAAATATTTGAGTTATTAGTTCAAAATAAAACGACTAAAGAAATAGCTCTTAATCTTCATATTAGTGAGAAGACAGTACGGAATCATATATCAAATGCAATGCAAAAGTTAGAAGTTAAGGGTCGAGCTGGAGCAGTTGTAGAACTCCTTAGACTAGGTGAAATTACTTTATAGATTAATCTCTTACGAGAGATTTTTTTAATTCTAAATTTTGGCGAATAGTCGTATATATTTATTAGGTGATTATATGCTTAGACAAAGTGCGACGAGAAGAATAATGGTAGCGACGATTGCGATTGTGATTGTGGGAATATTATATTTATTTCCTAGTCAAGATAAGAATATGGCTAATATTAAGGTTTCAGTGGGGTATCAAGAAGGAGTTAAAAGAGTTATTTATGTACTTAATAAAGATAATTATGTTGTGAGAACTAATATGGTGGGAAAAAGTGAGGAGACAATAGATAAAATAAGAGAATTAATTCAAGGACTCACGATTGATAGTGGGAAAAGTGATTGCTTGCCCAAAAATTTTAAAGGGATAATTCCCAAGAATACGAAAATATTAAGTGTTGATTTGAGTGATAAATTACTTAAGATTAATTTTTCAAAAGAGTTTTTGAATGTCGAGAAAGAGATGGAGGAAAAATTAATTGAAGCTTTGGTGTATACACTTACAGAGTTAGAAGAAGTGGATGATATTATGATATTTGTAGAAAATGATAAGTTGTTTATGCTGCCTCAAAGTAAGATAAAGCTTCCAAGTACGCTTAATAGAGAGTTTGGGATTAATAAAGTCTATGATATTAGTAATATTAAAAATTTAGCTAAAACAACGATATATTATGTGGGGAAAGAAGAAGATTTGATATATTATATACCGGTTACTAAATTCGATAATAATCAAAATAATAAAGTTGAGATTATCATAAAAGAACTTAAGAGTTCACCACTTTATGAGATGAATTTAATAAGTTATTTAGCCTCGGCGGTGGAGTTACAAAATTATGAGATATTGGAAAATCAAGTAGAACTAAGTTTTAATAATAAGATATTTAGTGATTTAGAGGAGAAAAACATCCTTGAGGAAGTTAAGTATTCGATTTTCTTGTCACTTAGAGATTCGCTTAATATTAAAGAGGTTATTTTTAAAGTTGATGATGAAATGATTGAGACTTTTAAAGAGTATTAAAAAAAGAAGAACGTTAATTCTTCTTAAGAGTACGGTTTAAAGATGCTTCTTTAAAAGTATAAAATTGGCTATTTATTTCGGAGTCAGTTTTATTTTGCATACTTCCTTCGTAGGTGTTAGTAATATGCCCTTCAACCGTATAATAATAGATTTGGCAACATTTCATGTCTTTATATATTTTAGTATAAACTTTGGGTCTTAAGCCCATATGCCAATAACCTTTGTAGCCAATAGAGCCAAGACCGGCGGAACAATGGATATGAAGACCAACACGACCAAGAGAACTACGACCACTCATCATAGGGACATGATTATAAGTTTCAGTCCATTCGTTAGTACGGGCCAAATAGATTTCGCCCGGTTCGATTATAAAGCCATTATCTGGTATAGCCACACTGGCGATGGGGTTATTCTTATGTAAGTCCAAGATAGGTTCCGTGTAGTAGCTAATTTTAGGATTTAGGGTGAGATTAACAGAGTTTGGATTGATGATGATATTTTCACTATCTTTGATTACAATTTCGTCGGTTTCAAGACAACGTTTTATCTCTTCACCACTTAGCATACCAATACTACCATCATTAAGACTTAGGCTTTCAAAAAAGTTTAAGTTGCCTATGTTAATATGGGGATAGATAATCGTGGGTTTAGTGGCGACTATCGAGATTAGCATATTACCGTGATAGTTTTCGTGGCCATAACCACTGGTTAGTTCAATACTTAGACCTAAAAGAGATAGAGATGTCCGACCATTTAGAACGGGAACATAATTTTTCGTAGTTATTAGTTCGTTAGTTTTTGTTAGATAAACTTTATTTGGTTCTAATATTAAACCCTCGGGGGGGATTTTTAGCATATTGAGGCTCTTAGGTTTAGCATTCATTATCTCATCTAAATATTCGTATTTTTTATTAGTATCGACAATCATATAATTATAAGTATATAGTGTATCGGCAATGCTTACAGTGCAACTATTAGGTTTAGCTAAAGCATCTGGTTTAAGATTTTCAATACCGATGTTTCCTCTTGCCATTTGGCGTTTGATTTCATTATTAGTTAGCATTTTTTTCTCCTTCTAGTTAAAACTTCTTCATATTCCCTGCTGATACGAGAGGCGGTTGGTTCTACTTGATGGTAATATTTACCACGATAGAGAATGTCGCCACTTCCGACTAACGGAATGTAGCAAAGTTCGCCAATGACCATACCCGGATAAACAAGAGTTGGATTAGTACAAATAATTTCTAAAGTCCAGGTGCCCTCAAAACCATTATCGCCAAAGCCGGCGGTGATATGGACTTCCATACCCTGACTAGCTAGAGATTCTTGGCCGTTTAGGAGAGGCACATAATTATAAGTTCTAGTCCATTCGTTGGTACTTCCTAAGTATAGGCGATTAGGTTCTAATAAAAAGCCAGTTTCAGGAATGGTGAAAAGTTTAGTTGGGTTATCTTTTTTGATATCAATGACAACATTTTCATAAACCTTGAGGATTGGGCTTAATGTTACCCTAATGGAGTTTGAGGCAATATTTTTATCACTGTTAGCAACGTATATATCCTTTTTATTCAATGCTCTTATAATTCCTTCTTTGTTTAGCATTATTCTTTACCTCCTTATTCATTCTATCAGAAG
>CANOGG010000088.1 GCA_947565485.1 uncultured Mycoplasma sp.
GTATGGAACAGATAAGCCAGACCTTAGAAATCCCCTTGTTATTCAGGATATAACGGAAGTTTTTAAAGAGACAGAGTTTAATGGGTTTAAGAATAAAGAGATAAAAGCAATAAGAGTAGGAGAGATAGAAAGACCTAATTCATGGTATAAAAAATTAGAAGAATATATCAAAGAAAAGGGGGCAGGAGGTCTTGCTTATATTAAAGTAGTAGATGGTTTGGAACTTAAGAGTACGATTACAAAGTTTTTAAGCGAAGGGGAAGTCCAAGGTTTAAGAGAGACGTTAGATTTAAAGGCAGGAAATGTGGTATTCATTATTGCAGATGAGAAAAATGCTTCGAAACTAGCTGGAATACTTAGAATTAAATTGGGTGAAGACTTAGAACTGATTGATAAGAATAAATTTGAGTTTTGTATTATTAATGATTTTCCAATGTTTGAGTGGAATGAAGAGGATAATAAGTGGGATTTTGGACATAATCCGTTTAGTATGCCAAAAGGGGGATTAGAGGCACTAAATAGTGGCAATATAGGCGAGATAGTCGCTTATCAATATGACTTTGTTTGTAATGGAAATGAAATGGCTAGTGGAGCAGTTCGTAATCATGACATTGAGGTAATGAAGAGAGCGTTTGATATTGCAGGATATGATGAAGAAATAATCAAAAATAAGTTTAGGTCTTTGTATACGGCGTTTCAGTTTGGAGCTCCACCTCATGCAGGAATGGCGCCGGGAATTGATAGAATTATTATGCTTTTAACAGATGAAGAAAACTTAAGAGAAGTACAATTGTTCCCGCCTAATGTATCGGGTATGGATTTACTCATGGGTAGTCCAAATGAGTTAGATGAGAAGCAGTTACGTGAGTTACATATAAAGGTTAGAGATTAGAAAAAGAGAGGATGAAGAGAAATGGATTTAAAAGATTTGTTTAAAAGAGTAGAAGAGTTAGAAAATCAAGAAGTTGTCGTTCAAGGATGGGTTAGAAATCACCGTGATCAGAAAACTTTTGGGTTTATTGATTTTAGTGACGGAACTTGTCAGGAGCATTTACAGATAGTCTATGAGCAAGACTTAGCTAATTTTAGTGAAGTTCAAAAGATACTCGTAGGTTCAGCGATAGAAGTCATGGGAACTTTGGTAAAATCAAGTGGGAAACAAGCGTATGAGATGAGAGCAATGAGTGTTAAAATATTAGGCGAGTGTCCGGCGGATTATCCAATTCAGCCTAAGAGACATACCAGAGAATTTTTAAGAAGTATGGCTTATCTTAGGCCACGGACGAATCTTTTTCAGGCGGTATTTAGAATAAGAAGTGTCGCGGCGTATGCTATTCATCGTTATTTTAATCAAAATAATTTTGTTTATGTGCATACACCACTTATTACAACAACTGATTGTGAAGGTTCAGACCAAATGTTTAAGATTACAACGCTTAATATGAATAAATTACCGATGGTAGATGGTTATGTTGATATGAGTAAAGATTTGTTTGGAAAACAGGCATTTATTACGGGTTCAGGTCAGTTACATGGCGAGGCTTTTGCGCTTGCTTATAAGAAGATTTATACGTTTGGACCAACGTTTAGAACAGAGAATTCTAATACTAAGACACATGCTAATGAATTTTGGATGATAGAACCAGAGATGGCTTTCTGCGACTTGGAAGGTGATATGGATATCATGGAAGGAATGCTAAAATCAGTGGTTAGTTATGTACTCCAAGAATGTAAGGTGGAAATAGATTTTTGTGATGAGTTCGTGGAGAAAGGCTTAAGAGAGAAACTAGAGAGATTAGTGGCATCAGATTTTGTTAGAATAGACCATAAAGAAGTAATAGATATTTTAAAGAAAGCGGATGTGAAATGGGAGTTTCAACCTGATTATGGTGAAGATATTGCCAAAGAACATGAGCGTTATATTACCGAGTATTTTAATGGACCGGTATTTATTAAGAATTGGCCGAAAGATATAAAGGCGTGGTATATGAAAGTAAATAGTGATAATAAGACAGTGGCAGCGGTTGACCTGGAAGTACCAGGTGCAGGTGAGCTTATGGGTGGTAGTCAAAGAGAAGAAGATTATGGCAAGTTAATGGAAAGATGTCAGAGTTTAGGTGTAGACGTAGAGACTGTTGATTGGTTCTGTAATTTGAGGAAATTTGGAGGTTGTTATCATTCAGGGTTTGGAATGGGCTTTGAGAGACTCATTATTTATCTTACAGGAGTAGATAATATTCGAGATGTTATACCATTTCCAAGAACACCTGGGTCTTGTGAATATTAAAAAAGTAGGTGGAGGAATAAGTTTTATTGATGAAGATACAGGATTATCAGTGATGGCACCACAAGTTATAAATGATTTAGATTTGAAGTTTAAAACAGGTTTAAAGATGGAGATAAAAGAGAAACTAAAAATTGGGCAAAAAATGGAGTTAAAGGAACAACTTAAATGGCTAGTAGAATGTATTGCTAAACAAGGAACTTTTATGTATAATCTAGTGTCTAAAGAGATAGAGAAAGTAGAACTAGTATCAGTGGTGGAAATAAGTGATGGAACTAATAAAGTAGTAACTTTTTATACTCTAGAATTGGTTACTAAATTATAAATAAAAATTAATATTAAGGAGAAATTAGATATGTTTAAATATGAAGAGATAATGGGAATAAAAAGAGGAGATATAGTAAGTGATATGGGAGAGATGAAAACAAGTGTTTTGCTTGTGCCAGAGATGATAAATGATACTTTAGAGAAGATTAATAATAAAGGATTTGATAAAAATTTATTTCAGGTTATTAGAGATGAAAAAGTAAATGATTATTTTAAACACTTTTTTTACGATAGAAAAGGAAATAAGAGTGTTATTCTTTCTTGGGTTAACTTAGGAATAATGGTTGATAGTTGTGTTTTTAAGTTATGGAGTAAGGAAATTAATTTTTTTAAAGAGTTTAAGCCAGAAAATATGGAAGGCAGAATAGAAATTAAGTTTTTGGAAGATAAAGTTATAATTACAGATACAGGGACTGACTTAAATGTTTTATTACCAAAAATTACAGAGGGGATAGCTAAGATTTTAGATATTCAAATTGATAAGAGTGTAGGCGCTAATGAGCAGTTAATAGATGTAGTAAATAAGGCTAGTCAAAAAGGGACGTTTATGATTGATTTAAAGGAAATGGTTATGGAAGAGGTAGAAGTAGGGCCAGGAGTGAAGATTAGTGATGGAAAGAAAAGCATAACTAGTTTTGCAGAAGAAGATAGAGCAATTATAAGAAGAGTTTTAGAGAGTAAAAATTAAGAAAGAAGGAGTAATGGGTGAGTAAGTTTACAAAAGAAATGGTTGATGATTTGGCTAATAAATTATTGATTGGTTTAAGTCCTGAAGAAAATGCGATGGTATTGGCAGAGTTTGAAGTAATAGATGAGACGATTGATCTTATTAATAGACTTGAGGGAATAGAGGATATTGAGCCAATGACACATGCTTTAGATGATTTTTATGGGGTAATGGCAGAAGATATATCAGAAGATAGTATGACCATAGAAGAGGCACTTAAGAATTCTGGTGGAGTTGATGGACGTGAAATAGAGATACCAAAGGTGGTGGAAGAATGAGTCAGAGTATAAGAGAGTTACATGATAGTTTGTTAAATGTTGAAGCTCAGAGTGAAGTTTTAGTAAGTGATGCGATAAAAAGGGCGAAAGAGATTAATTCAAAATATAATGCTTTTGTGACAATTTTAGATGAAGCAAAAGGAGTGACGGGAAATGATGAGTTGGTATCAGGTATTCCTTTTGCAGTTAAAGATAACTTGGCAACAAAAGATATTTTAACGACGGGTTCTTCTAATACTTTAAAAGATTATGTGCCAGTATATACAGCGACAGTAGTGCAAAATCTTCTTGATAAAGGGGCAGTCATGATTGGGAAGACGGTTATGGATGAATTTGGAATGGGTGGAACAGGAACAACAGGACATACAGGAGTGGTAAGAAACCCTTGGAATAAGGATAAGTCTTGTGCTGGTTCATCAGCTGGTTCAGCGTGTGCAGTAGCTAGTGGAGTGGTACCTTTGGCAATAGGCAGTGATACAGGAGATTCAATTAGAAAGCCAGCAGCTTACTGTGGAATTGTCGGTTATAAACCAACTTATGGGATGTTATCGAGATATGGCTTGTTTCCTTTTGCATCGTCTTTAGACCACGTCGGAGTACTTACGAGAAGCGTAGAAGATGCGGCGATTGCAGTGGATGCCATGAAAGGGATAGATTCTAAAGATATGACTTCATGGGATTCTAGTAAGATAGATTTAATTAATAGTCTAAAAAGAGATGTTAAGGGAAAAAAATTATTTTATATTAAAGAGATATGTGATATAAATAATTATGAAAAAGCAAGTGATGAGTTAAAGGAACATTTAGAGAATTTTCATAAGACGTTAGAGATATATAAAAGACTTGGTGTAGAGATAACAGAGGTAAGTATTGATAATAAACTCTTACAGGCGATACCCGCAGTGTATGTTGTGTTATCGTGTGCGGAGGCCACCAGTAATATGGCTAATTTAACAGGAATAGCGTTTGGTCCTAGAAGTGATAAGAAAAAGGCGATGGATATGATTAAGGACCATCGGACAAAAGGATTTTCACCGCTAATTAAGAGAAGATTTGTAATTGGGTCTTATGTGCTCCAAAAAGAGAATCAGGAGAGATATTTTAAAAATGCCGCACGAGTTAGAAGACTAATAGTTGATAGAATGAAAGAATTATTTAAGACTTATGATGGACTTATTTTACCAGTTTCAACAGGGCCAGCTAAAGACTTAGAGGGGTTTAATGATGTCATTGATAAGGAGACAAATGTCTTAGAAGAACATTTACAGATTGGAAACTTTGGAGGTTTTCCTTCGATTACAATTCCGAACGGGTTTATAAATAATATGCCAGTAGGTATTAATATTATGGGTAATTGTTATCAGGATGAAGTAGTTTTAAATCTAGCTTATGCGTTGGAGGCAGAGATGAACTTTAAAGGTCAAGTAGCAAAGGAGGTGGAATAAATGAAGAGGCAGGTTGCAGTTATAGGACTAGAGATGCACTGTGAATTAAAGAGTAAGTCAAAAGTATTTTCGCGGGCCAAGAATGAATATAATGAAGTGCCAAATAGTAATGTTAGACCTCTTGATATGGGATTACCAGGAATACTTCCAGTTGTTAATAAGAAAAGTGTCGAAGAAGCTTTAATGGTTAGTTTAAGTATGAACTGTGAAGTACCGAAGTTTATGTATTTTGATCGGAAGAATTATTTTTATCCGGATTTGCCAAAGGGTTATCAGATTACCCAGATGGCGGCACCAGTAGGAATTAATGGTTATGTCGAAATTGAGACAAAGAATGGGTTAAAGAAAGTATTAATTCATGATGTCCATTTAGAAGAAGATACAGCAAGTTTAGACCATTATTTTGACACGACAACAATTGATTATAATCGTTCAGGAGTGCCACTTTTGGAGTTAGTGACAAACCCTTGTTTATCTAGTGCAGAAGAGGCCGTGGCTTTTTTAGAGCAGGTTATTAGAATGTATCGCTATATGGGAGTGAGTGATGCCGATACAAAAAGAGGCCAAGTGAGATGCGATGTAAACGTGTCAATACATGATGAAGATACTGAGGAACTTGGAACTAGAGTCGAGGTTAAGAATGTCAATTCGATTAGTGGGGTAAGTGATGCCATAAACTATGAGATAAAAAGACAGACAGAACTTAAGATGGCCGGGAAATATAATGAAGTTTATCAAGAGACCAGAAGATGGGATGAAGAAGCTCTTAAAACAGTTAGAATGCGGAGTAAAGAGGATGCGATAGATTATAAGTATTTTGTTGAGCCTAATATTCCTAAAATTAAACTTTCTCAAGAATATTTAGAGATGGTGAAAAAAAATATTCCAAGACTAGCCTTAGAG
>CANOGG010000089.1 GCA_947565485.1 uncultured Mycoplasma sp.
ATAAAATAGAGACTTACGAAGTACGATAACCTGATATTATCTAAGAAACCGGTGTTCTATAATTTGACTCCAACTATTATGTCTCTAATTGTACGGGAGCGACTATCAATGACCATGTTACTCTCTACTTGTTCCATGGTAGTACTTGTCCTCATTGCAAGAAAGCTATTGCTTTTCTAAAGACTATCACTAAAAACTACGATAATCTAGAAATTAAAACTTATGAAGTCTGGAATAACAAAGACAACAGTCGCCTTATGCAAAAAATAGCCGAGGCTTTAAATAAAGACATCACTGGTGTTCCTTTCCTCCTCCTCGGAAACAGTTATACTCTAAGTGGTTATAGTGAAAGACGCAATGATGAAATAAAAGAAGCTATCACTAAAACATCAGATGACACCAAATATGAAGACTTAGTCCAAAAAGTCTTATCTGAAAACCCTGACTTAAAAGTTGAAGCCAAAGACTTAAAAGACCTTTAAAAGCTAACCCTAGCTTTTTTTATTTTCTTTTATTTTCCGCAACCATTTCCATATCCACTGTAAGCTGCTTTATCCTCTCCATTATTCTTCGCCCCTTAACTTTATCTAATGAATTTTTCGCCAAAGAAAGATTATACTCTAACTCCTGATAAGTCAAATTCGAAGTAAAAAAAGTCGTCAAATGATTATTCATTCTACTCTGTAAAATAGTTCCTAAAACTTCATCTCGTGCCCATTCACTAACGCTCTCAGCTCCAATATCATCTAAAAATAATATTGGAACGCTTTGATAATACTCCATCTTCTTCCCATAACTATCCCAATCTTCTTTCAATTCTTGTAACATCTTTGGAAAGTATACTGCCTCATACTGCACATTTTTCTTCATCTTTAACTCATTTAATAACGCATAAATAAGATAAGTTTTCCCCGAACCAAACGAACCATGCAAATAAAGTCCTTTCTGCTCTTTAATTCCATCATAATTATCAAAAAAATCTTTTAACCACTTTATAACATTTATTCTTTTTTTATCAGTCATATCAATCTCTTTAAACCTTGCCAATTGATATTCTTTATCCGCAGTCATTCTCTCCCTTAAAAGTTTATCATTCTCCCGTTTAAACTTACAAGGAACATAAACCAAATCAATAATCTTCCCCTCTACCTTTGGATACAAATAATGCCCTATAAGCTTATTTCTACACTGCATTAAACTCGTACACTGTTTACAATTCTTAAGTTCTATCACACTATCCATTAGACTTGTACTATATAAACACCCTACATTCTCGTGAATTTTTAATTTTTCTACTAAACTTTTAAAAGTTTCATCCTTCAAATTTTCTCGAAACTCCCTCTTCAAATCATAACCTTTATTATCTACTATTCCACTAACATTCTTCATTTAATCCTCCTAAAAATCTTTAAATAATTCTGCTAACTCCAAAGCTTCTTCTTCACTAACCATTTCCTTTTCAGGCGTCTTATCAAGCCATACCGGTTCTTTTTTTGCTACTTCTTTTCCATTCTTTTTAAGTTTACTATTCTTAATTTTCTTATACTCTTTCTCTGCCAAATCCATTGCCTCTTTCGCTGTTTTAACACCTGCTCTCTGCCACTGACCAGCAATAGTCTCGACATAATCACTTGTAAGTTTATTATCATTATTTTGCAAAACATATAACAATAACACATTTACAACCGCCGCAGGAAGCTCCAAATCAAGCATCAACCTCTCAACTAACTTAAGATCCCTAAGTACTGGCTTAATTCCATTATTCTTTTGCATCAAAAAATCATAAGGACTAATATTTTCCAATAATTGAATAATACGTCCTCTCTTCGAATTATCTCCAACTGGCGTTTTCAAATATTCTGGCTGAGTTCGATACACTAAAGTTGGCAAAGTTCCATTATCCAGCTGATAATATCTTCTCACACTCTTTCTAAGACTCTCTTTATCAATCGCCCCTTTTTCATTAATACTTGTTCTAATAAGTTCTGTCATCTTTAAAGTATCCAAATCATATATAAAAGCCAAATTAACAATCAACTCTCTCGTTCTCTTATTAAATGCTCTCTCATTAATAATCCCTTTTGGTATCCCACTAATAATCATATCAAAATCAATATCACTCTTAATATTAAGCGGCAAAGTCTCTCTCTCGCGAACCTCCACCATCGGCATATTAGTCGCCTGGAAAGTCTCATTTAAAGTTTTCGTAATCTCAGTATATTCTTTAACATCCAAACTAATCTTCTTATAGACTTTTTTCAAATTATTATACTCTACTTCTCCAATATTATTATATAACACAATATTTAAAATCGGATTATTAAAAAATTCTCCAGCACTAAGTGGTGAATAAAGCTCATAAACATAAGAATTTATCGACCCCTCTTTAAAATAAGTTTTCATGAGTCCCACAGCTTCTAATGCCTCTCTTGCTGTTCTAATCATTTCCAAATCACACTTTAAAATACTCATCAAGTGATGATGCGTAAAATCTTTACTCATAATCTCTAAACGGTCCAAATCACTCCAAAAAGTAAGATACAAAGAAACAGCCCCAAACCCAATAATCGGCTCATACAAATTAATTAAATTTTTCTTATCTAACTCGGTTAAAACTGTCTTATTAAAAACAACATATTTATCTGCCGGTAATAATGTAATTAACTTCATAACTGACTCCTTATTTTTGAAACTTTATTCCTTAACAAATATTATAAAATATTATTCCCAAATAGACAATAAAAATATGAAATATCTTTAATCCGAGTGACATAAATTATTATAAAAAAGTATTTACATTTATCCAAAAATATATTATCATTAATTTAAGCGAGACACTTATACTTAAGTGCTTGCCATTTGAGCAGCACCTTTCATTTTACTGGATGGTGTTATTTTTTACCAAAACCCACCTAAAGTCATCATGTTAATCTAAGTATTATAACAGCAAGTATGATAATTATTGCCAGTAGACAAAAATCGAGAATATCTCTTTTTTTATCATAACAACCACCTCGCATTCAGTTCGAAATTAAAGTGGCAAACAACCAAAGCTTAATGCCCACTATCTTTAAAATACCAGCTTATTATGCCAATGGGGGTCGTAAATTTAAAACGAAATTTTAATTACTATAATCTCCAAACATCACTATCAAAATGATGTTTTTTTCTTACCCTAAACTTTTTCAAAATATAAAAAGCACTAATAAATAGTACCTTAAAAATTATCCTAAAGCTACATCTAAAATCATCATTATTGTAAAACCAAGTGCTACTCCCACTGTCCCATAATGCTCACTACCCTGACACTCTGGAATAAGTTCTGTCGCCGCTACATATATCATCGCCCCTGCGGCAAATGCTAAAATATAAGGCAAAACCGGAACTACTAAATTGGTTAACAAAATAGTTATTCCTGCTCCAATCGGTTCCACTACTCCTGATAATACTCCAAGACTAAAAGCCTTCTTTTTACTTACACCTTCACTTTTTAAAGGTAAAGAAATAATTGCTCCCTCAGGAAAATTCTGAATAGCTATCCCAATTGCTAAACTAAGTGCCGCCGCATAAGTAATTCCTGCCCCACCTGCAAGTAATCCTGCAAAAACAACTCCTACTGCCATTCCTTCTGGCAAATTATGAATCGTCACTGCCAAAAATAACATGGTATTTTTCTTAAGCTTTCCTTGAGTATTCTTTCTTTGTGCCCTCTTTAATATTCTATCTAATATAATCAAAAACAAAAAACCTAATAAAAATCCCAATGCTGGTGCAAACCATGCCTTACCACCATTCTCCTCTGTCATTTCTATCGCTGGAATTAATAAAGACCAAACCGACGCTGCAATCATTACTCCTGATGCAAATCCCAATAAAACTTTTTCTAACTTTTCATTAATATTATTCTTCATAAAAAAGACTAAAAAAGCCCCTAATGTCGTTCCTATAAAAGGTATCATTATTCCCATAAATATATCCATATTATCACATTCCTCTATTTTTATATTATTCTAAAAAATTATAACCGTTCCCCTCTCCATCTTTTTATGTTATAATTTAAAATGGTGAGATCATGAACTTCCAAAATATATTCTTTCCTTTAATCATAACTATCTCTTTAATAGTCATCTATACCCTTATTAAAACTCCCAAAAATTCTCATAAAAAAACTAAAAATATCAAGCATCACAAAGAAACTAAAAACATTTTCAAAGAACCAACTTTAAATAGTATTAGCACTCCTAAAACTAATTCTATAATAACAAGCTCTCTCTTAACTAAAGACGATATCAGAAAATTAATTACAAAGATATATACTAAAGAACTAAAAATTTCAGAAATAAAACTTACCCTTGAAGATGAACAAACAATTAAAATTCTCACTGAAAAACTAACCCCTCTTATAGAAAAAGAAATGTCCATCACAAACACTCTGACTAAAGAAGAACTCATTCCTAAATATACCCCTCATGTAATTGAACACTTAAATATCATCAATAAAGAGAAAAAAGAAGAATCAAAACCTATTACTCCTCAAATTGAAGAAAAAGAGCCCCAACTTTCAAAATCAATTTCCTCTAAAGCTTATACCCTCCCCAAATCTAACTCTTCTCCCTTACTTTCCAAAACTCTCCAAGAACCAGTAGTAACAATATCTCCCACTAAATCGTATCTTCCAATTAATAATATTAAACCCTTTAAATTTAAAAATATCAAACAAAAATCTCAGACTACCAAAACATCAACATTTAAAATAAAAACTGAACTTCCCATACCTATCAAAAGTAGCCCTCTCATTTTTCTAACTTTTCCAACACAAAATCAAAAAGAACCTAACATTTCTAACAATACCCAAAAGAACAACTTTCTCATTTCTCATAAAATACCTGAAAATTCTAAAAATAGAAATCCTTTACCCACTGACAACATAACAAAAGAAAAAGAAATAACTCTTAAAACTCCAATATCGACGGAAGAACAATTAAAAAATGACCTCACTAATATCATCTTAGAATTAGAACCACTAACTTCTCCGAAAGAAAAAACACTCGAAAATCTAAATCAATTTCTAGAAAAATCAGCACCTACCCAAGATAACGAAACTTCAAAACAACCTTCAAAGATCGAATACCAAAACTTAAATTTAACTCCTATCAACGATAATTTAAACGACTTAATTAAAATCACCCAAAATGAATTTCACAAAGACGAAATCGAAGATAAAAACTACGAAGACTTAGAACTAAAAGCGCAAAAAATAGCCGACCTTATTTTTGAAACTACACAGAAAAATTTACCCCCTGAAGATATAGCTAAACTAAATGAAAAAAAGAGAGAATTAGAAAAAATCCAAGCTAATATTGCCAACAGTAAAGACTTAGATATCAAAAAAGAAGAAGAACTATTAAATGAAACAATTAGTCGTAATGAACTAATTAAACTTGAAGAAGAACTAAAAAATCTCCATCTTGAAAATCAACTTGATATAAACGAAGAAGCTATCAATAAGCTTGAAGACTTAGAACAAATGAACAAAGAACAATCAACCAAAATTGAAAAAAAACTTATGAAGAAAAAACTAAAACGTGCCAACCGGGCCATGACTCTAACTTCCATATTAGCTCTTCCCTTTATTAGAAACAAATATTTTCTTTACTTCACTATAGGTCTATTCGTAAACTCTCATCTAAATTTCTTTAGCCATATCATCAAACGTAAAACTCCAGAATTTACGCCTCCAGACTTATCTACTATCAAAAAAGGTGAAGATAGCCTAAACGAAGCCTTAAACTTAACTACAACAAACATTAATTATCTAAATGAACTAGAACAAACTGCGTTACTAAAATATCCCGAACTAATAAATGATTATGAGTATTTATCCTACATTAATAACCTTAAAACTTCCCTTTTAAAA
>CANOGG010000090.1 GCA_947565485.1 uncultured Mycoplasma sp.
ATATTAAAACTATCATGAAATCAACAGGGCTATCAAAAAAAGAAATCGAAAAACTTAAATAAATTTACAAAACAGGGTTAATCTATAATTGCAGACACTTTATGTCTCCGTATAATGCTAATCAGCCTAGTTCCACTTTCTATGCTTACGTGTTCCGTGTGGATTCGTCTGGCTGCCTCAACGAAACGAACGTGAACTGGACAGAACCTGGTGTGCGCCCAATATTCCTTTAAACTCAAAACTAATAATTAAGGTTATTAGTTAAAAGCATTGGAATACAAGATTGACCCTTAGAATTTCATTCTTAAATACATAGTACTGATGTTACTCATTTTGAAATGTTTAACTACAACAGTACTTTCTTTATTTTTCTAAATATTTAAAATTTAAAGAATTATTTCTAACTTCCGACAATATATTTACATATAGCTCTAACTCTATTTCGCTAAATAATTTACAACAAAACTTAAAAGTGCTATACTTTAAATATAAATTGGAGGATATATGGCAAGAAGAAAAAGAAAAAAGAAAATTAAACCTATAGGAATATTTATCGCATTTATACTTATTGGTGGACTATCATTTGGTGCTTATAAATTTTTAAACAGCAATGAAACAGAAAATGATACTAATTATAACACTCCCAATAATAAGAATGACAAAAATGATAAAAAGAAACCCGACCCGCCTAAGGTAAAAATAGTCGATGAAAACAGCAAGTCAAGACCATACGCGGTCATGATAAATAATTTGAGTGCTGCTAGACCTTATCATACAGGCTTACAAGATGCTTATCTTGTCTATGAAATAGTAGTCGAAGGAGGAATCACTCGTTACCTTGCTCTATATAAAGACAAATTCCCTGAAACTGTCGGAAGTGTTCGTTCTGCCCGTCACTATTATCTTGATTACGTCATGGAAAATGATGCTTATTATGTCCATTGGGGTTGGTCGCCTCAAGCTCAAAGTGACATCAAAACTCTAAACATCGACAACCTAAATGGTCTAAGTAATAGCACCCCTTATTTCTTCCGCCAAAAAATAAGTAACGTTAGTAGTGAACACACAGGTTTTGCTAATCTAAATGAAATGCAAAAATTAGTAAATACTAAAAAATATCGCACAACAACTACCAAATCACTACTCTTAAATTATAGTGCGACTGAAATTGATTTACCAGATTCTGAAGAAACAACCACCGCCACAACGCTAAGTTTGAAATATTCTAATAGTTTTACTACCAACTATGAATATGATAGTGAATCAAAAAATTATAAACAATCCGTAAATAATAAAGCTCACACTGACTATGAAACTAAACAAAAATACACAGTTAAAAATATTATAACTTATAAAATTGCCAACAAAACCATCAGTGGTGATGATAAAGGTCGTCAAGACTTAAATAATATAGGGAAAGGCGAAGGCTACTTTATAACTGGTGGTAAAGCTATACCTATAACCTGGGAAAAAACAAGTCGCAGTAGCCAAACCATCTATAAATATAAAGATGGCACAGAAATAAAAGTAAATGATGGCAATACTTGGATTCATATCGTCCCTACTAGTGGTGATATAAGCATATCTTAAAAAATGCCACATACTATTTTGATAAAGGAGGTATTTCCAATGGATATCTTAATTGACTTTCTACTAAACAACTATATTTGGCTCTTAATAATTTCTCTAATTATTATATTCGCTCTAATTGGTTATCTTGTCGATTCAAACGACCCCAAACTAAAGAAAAAGAAAAAACAAGTAAAACCTTTATCAAATGTCAACGAAGAAAAAGTCCATGTCCATACATCTGTAAAAAAATATATGGACGACAATTTTGACGAACCTCTAATCAATGAAAAGAATGCCTAAGCGCATTTTTTTAAATTCTTGAAATTTATTATTTACATAACCTCCTCTTTTAGATATAATTAACACTGGAGGTAATAATTATGGAATTAAAAGGTTCTAAGACAGAAGCTAATTTAATGGCTGCCTTTGCTGGTGAATCTCAAGCTCGTAATAAATACACTTACTATGCATCTCAAGCTAAAAAAGATGGTTACGAGCAAATCGCTGCTATTTTTGAAGAAACTGCCAACAACGAAAAAGAACATGCTAAACTTTGGTTTAAAGAATTACATGGAGGCAAAGTACCCGACACTCTTAGCAATTTAAAAGATGCTGCTAGTGGTGAAAAATACGAATGGACCGAAATGTACAAAGAATTTGCTGAAGTAGCTAAAGAAGAAGGCTTTGATCGTATCGCTAAACTTTTTGAAGAAGTTGGCAAAATAGAAAAACACCATGAAGAAAGATATTTAAAACTAGTTGGAAATATTGATGATAACTTAGTATTTGAACGTGGTGAAGAAAAAGTATGGATATGCCGTAACTGTGGTTATGTCTATGTAGGAACAAATGCTCCTGCCGCTTGCCCAGTATGTGCTCATCCTAGGAGTTTCATGGAACTAAAAGCTGAAAACTATTAATATAAAATCTCATTTCTAATTTAAAAGAAATGAGTTTTTTTCTTTCTTTGACACTCTAATATTAAATTTTTCTCCTCAAGTTTACATCTAAAAATATCCATGATATAATTTATTAAGAGGTAAACAATGAAAATATTAATTGGCTATTTATCAACTTATCTATATTTAATAAGTATTTTACTAATTGCTATGTCTCTAAACCATAAATACTCCCTTGCAAGTACCATTACTCGTAAACTTATCCACATATTTGTCGGTTTTTCCTGGTTTATCATGATATATTTCTTTAAAATTTCTTGGCATATTTTAATACCCCCTCTAACCTTTCTATTTATAAATCTTTATATATATAAAAAGAATTTAATTCCCGCTCTAGAATCAAGCAATCACTCAAAAGGAACTATTTACTATGCTCTAAGTTTTACTATTTTATCTCTCATCACGGTCTTAAAACCAGACTTCCTTCCCTTTTATGGTCTAGGCTGTTTAACGATGACTCTATCAGATGGTCTCGCCCCTTTTTTTGGCTACCTTTATCCCAAGAAGATTAGCCATACATCTAAAACCTATCTTGGCAGTTTTAGCATTTTCATCATAACTCTTATTATAACTTTAATCTTTAATAACTACTTTAAATTACAATTTACCCTTTTCAAAGTTATAATCATTAGCTTTTTAGCGATGCTCTTAGAACTATTTGAATATCGTGGCACTGATAACTTAACTTTGCCCTTAGGCATCGCTACTATCTCATATTTTTTATCATTATAAGGAGGAATTTTTTATGAACCATTTCTTAATTAGTCTTATCTTAAGTCTTATCCTAGCTGGTTTTGCTTATTTAAAAAAAGCCCTAACTAAACCTGCTTTACTCTTAGCTTTTATCCTCTGCCTTATTATCACTTATTCTGGTGGTCTAACTTCATTTATCATTTTAACTGTCGTCTTTTTAGGTAGTCAAATCAGCAAAATCATCTCTCCCGCCAAAGCTAAACCAGAAACTCAAAAAAATATCTTTCAAATCCTTGCCAATGTCTTATTAGGTGCTATTTCTTTATTAATATATTATTTTACTAAAAACTCTTTCTTCCCTGTTGTATATGCTTCCCTTATGGCTGAAGCTTTATCTGATACTATGGCTTCTGATATTGGCATCTTATCTAAAAAAGAACCCATTAATATCCTAACTTTAAAAAGAAGCAAACCTGGCTTATCTGGTAATATCAGCACCCTTGGCCTCGCCGCCTCTCTTGCCTCTTCTCTTACTATCGCTCTAATATTTAGTTTCTCTAACTTTGATTTAACATCTCTTCTAATCATCACCTTTAGTAGTTTTCTAGGTGCTCTACTTGATTCTCTATTTGGTGCTTTAATCCAGGTCAAATATCAATGTCCAGTATGTCACAAAATTACAGAAGAAAAAAATCACTGCGATACACCTACCACTCACTACCAAGGCCTAAAATATATCGATAATAACGCTATCAACTTTCTAAGTAATTTAATCTCTGGTATCATCAGTTTTGTTTTATACATCTTCATTTAAAATTGTCAAAAACCCAAAATAATGCTATAATAAACAAGCAAAAAAGGAAGTGACTAAAATGTCTGATACAATATGTGCTATATCTACTGCCCTAGGAATTGGTGCTATCTCCATCATTCGTGTAAGTGGACCCGAAGCTATATCTACTATTGCCAAACTATTTAATGGTAAGAACTTAAATGAAGTTACCAGCCACACCATCCATTACGGTCATATTATCAAGAATAAAGAAATTATCGACGAAGTTTTAGTAACTGTTATGAAATCTCCTAAAACTTATACTACTGAAGATACTGTCGAAATCAACACCCATGGTGGTATCGCCTCAACTAAAAAAGTCTTAGAACTTTTACTCGAAAACGGTATTCGTCTTGCCGAACCTGGCGAATTTACCAAACGGGCCTTTTTAAATGGTCGCCTAGACTTAACCCAAGCCGAGGCTGTTAACAATCTTCTAACCTCTAAGACCGAACTCGAAAGAAAACTTGCCATGAACACTTTAAACGGTAAAGTCTCATTCAAAATCAAAAAACTTCGTGAAATAATCATGGAACTAATCGCCAACATTGAAGTAAACATCGACTTTCCCGAATACGAAGATGCCCTTGAAATAACCCATAAAAATTTAAAACCTAAACTTACAACCATCAAGACAGAATTAGAAACTCTTTTAGCCGAATCCCGAATTGGTCGCTTAATTGAAGATGGCATCAAAGTTGCTATCGTTGGTCGACCAAATGTTGGTAAAAGTAGTATCCTAAATGCTTTTTTAGGTGAGAATAAAGCGATTGTAACTGATATCGCCGGTACAACTCGTGATATTGTGGAAGGTGCTATCGAACTAAATGGCATTAAACTAAAATTCATTGATACCGCGGGCATTCGCCAAACTAATGACCTAGTAGAACAAATCGGTGTTGATAAATCTCTCGAAACTATCGAAAATGCCAATCTTATAATTCATGTTTTAAATAATAATGAAGAATATACCAAAGAAGATGCCAAAATTGCCTCTAAAATCCAAGCTAAAACCCATCTAACTTTCATCAATAAAACCGACCTCCCATCCAAGCTAAAACTAGACACCAAAGAATATATCCAAGGTAACACTAAAGATATCACCGGGCTCGACTCTCTAAAAAATAAAATCATCGAACTATTTGACCTCGAAAATATTGAAACCTCCAACTTAGAAATTATCTCCAGTGTCCGCATAATTAATCTTTTAAAAAGTGCTTTAGAACACATAACCCATGCCCTAAATGAAATAACCAAGGATATTCCTGTTGATATGCTTGCTATTGATATCAAAGCTGCTTGGGAAACTTTAGGTGAAATAACAGGCGAAGTCTATCAAGATGAATTATTAGACACTTTATTTAGCAAATTTTGTTTAGGAAAGTAGGAATAAATATGATTAGATTAGCAACTTATAATGATATAGATAGAATACTAGAAATTAAAAATGAAATAGTCAAGGAAATGCAGACCGAAAACAATCCTCAGTGGCATGCCACTTACCCCTCTAAAGACGATTTTTTAGAGGATATCAAAAGTAATAGTCTCTATGTTTATGATACTAACGAAGTTATTGGTTTTATCTGTATTAAAAAAGACTTAGATAATGAATATGAAAAATTAAAAGAAAGTTCTAACACTCCAAGCTTTATCATTCATCGCTTAGGTATCAAAAAAGAATATCGCCATCAAAACATCGCTTATTCTTTAATGAAATACGCTGAAGAATTAGCAACTAACAATAATATTTATTTAATAAAAGCCGACACGGAAATAAAAAATAATAAATCAGTAAAAATAAATTTCTAAAAATAGAGCGAA
>CANOGG010000091.1 GCA_947565485.1 uncultured Mycoplasma sp.
ACTGACAAAATTCGACACACCATGTGTGGTATTATATACTTGTGATTTTATATGGACTACGAAAAAGAACTATACAATGAAATTGGAAAAAAAATCAAAAAAAGACGAAAAGAGCTAGGAATTACGCAAGAGCGTCTTGCCACTATTACTAACTATTCTTTTTCGTTCATAAAAAATATTGAAAGTAGCACCTACCAATCCTTTTCCATAAGTGCCTTAAATACCATAGCCAAAGCTCTTAATACTAACATGAAAAGTTTACTTCCAGATGAAATATTACTTCTTCCTAAAATTCAAGAAATGAAATGTGGATATTGTAATTATCAAATGGAATTACCAATTGAAATTGTAAAACTCTTAGGAACCATCGAAGAAATAACCAAGAAAAAGATAAGATTAACTTGTCCAAAATGTCACAAAAAAATAGTTTAGAAAAATCTAAGCTATTTTATTTTTAACACACTTTCAATTAAAGGCATTATATCACCATATAAAACTTTAATTGGGTCTGTCACTTCCAAATGTGACCGATGGTCTTTTACCAACTTATAAGGTTCTAACACATAACTTCTTATCTGACTTCCAAAATCGATGTTACTAACTTCACCTGTGACACTAGCTATTTTTTTCTCCTGTTCTAAAACTTTCTGTTGATAAATTTTATTCTTAAGTAAATTCATTGCTATTTCTTTATTACGTAATTGACTTCTCTCTGTTTGACAAGTAACAACTGTTTTTGTTGGCAAATGTGTAATTCGAACTGCTGAATTAGAAGTATTTACCGACTGTCCACCCGCTCCACTTGAATGATACACATCTATTTTCAAATCTTCTTCTCTAATATCCACACTAATATCGTCATTAAACTCTGGTGTCACACTAACTGATGCAAAAGAAGTATGACGTCTCTTATTAGAATCAAAAGGTGAAATCCTAACTAACCTATGTACTCCTATCTCATTTTTAAGATAACCATAAGCTAAATCTCCCTCAATATATAAAGTCACACTCTTAATACCAGCCTCATCCCCATCTTGTTTATCAATAACTTTATACTTATACCCATTCTTTTCTAAAAATCTTTGATACATTCTAAGAAGCATACTAGCCCAATCACAAGACTCTGTCCCACCAGCTCCAGGATGAATATCTAAATAACAATTAAAATTATCATATTCCCCATTAAGTAGTGTATCAACTTCTAATTCTTCTACTTGTTCCCTAACCTTTACCATTTCACCATCTAATTCTTCTTCAAAATTAGAAAGTTCTACCAACAAATCAATATTCTCTAACAAACTATCATATTCTTTAATAATTTTATTAATCTTTTTTAATTGTTGATAAGTCTTATTAGCATGGGTCATATCACTCCAGAAATTATCTTTACTAACAACTATTTCTAACTCTTTTTTCTCCTCTCTTAACTTATCAACGTCAAAGAGACCTCCCAATATCCTGCACTCTTTTTTTCAAATCATCTAACGTCTGTAAAACTTGTTTCTCATCCATAATTATCCCTCATTCTTTAAACTTATCAACACTAATTATAACTTAATCTCTTTCTATTTACAATTATTAATTAAAATTTTTTTATAACCCCCAATTTGTTTAATAATTTCTTTCTTCATCAGGCATTAATGAATATGCTAATTCTTCTTGAAAACAAGATAAAATTCTTATATCAGACTTTCTACAATTATTTTCGAAATCCAAAGAAATATAATAATTATCTTCTTCTTCATACGAATTACCCTTATAAATTTCAATTGGAGTATCCATTTCAAACCTAACTCTAGGAACAAGGGAAGGATAGTCCACCTCATCTATTTCAGAATCATTTAAAATGTATCCACTCACGCTATTTTTTTCAACTAAAACATAGCGGTCAATATTATAATATTTATCTAACGCTCTTAAAACACTATCATTAGCAACATATTTATTCCTCACATAATTTAATATTTTCCAAACTGTAAATGTCGGCATCTCTTTTAAAAGTTTATTACTACTTCTTCTTTTTTCTAAAGCCTCTATCATATCTAAAAAAGCATCTAAATATAAAGAATTATTTTTTACTCCCTCAACGTGTTTAAATAATGCCGTTTCCCAAATACTTTTATCCGTAAACAAAAATTCAATAAACAAATCTACAATCTGCTCGCTAACACTTTTAACTAAATAATATTTTTCAATATCCAACTGTTTCTCTCTATCCTTAATTAAGAAATCAAGCATCTCTAAAGTTGTTTTATCTCCATATTTACATTCATTCCTAAGCTTCTTCAAATTACATATATCTCTTTTTATTTTCTCTTTTGGAACAATTTTTCTTATACAAAGAGCCAATATCAATTCTTTATTTTGAAATAAATAAACATATCTTTCTGCTAGTATTTCATTTAAATGAGCCATAATCTACCATCCATAATCAACTTATTAACTAATTTTTTTTATCCACAAGCCATGCAAATTACAATAAGCATAAACTTCTTCTACTTCTTCGCTTGCCAGAAGTTCAAGCTCCATTATAGGTTCCATACCAGGTCTGGGATTAACTTTTACATCTCTTTTATTCGTAACTATCTCTATCATCTTTATATAATGTTCATCTTCCATAGGATGTATTACACTTCCCACTTTAACAACAACACTTCTATCACTAATTGCTACCTCTGGGATATGCTTTTCTTGTGCGGCTTCTACTGTATTAGGTATTAACTCTTCCATAGAAGCACCACAACAAACAGGAACTACCCCACCATCATTTACTATCTCAAGTATATTTCCACAAGTCTTACATAATAAAAATTTTTTCTTCATTCTAATTTACCTCTTTCTTTTTTACTATCTTTAAATTTATATAACTATATGCTTATTCTACCATATTTCACTCCATATTTAAAGATATAAACAATATAACGACCTAAATATAATACTCACCATCACTATTACTAAATAAATATTTTTCATTTGCGAACTTTATCGCATCCTCAATTAATTGATTACCAGCTAAATCTTGATAATTTAAATATCTCTTTACATTAATTTGTTTAGCTGCAAATCTCTTATATACATTACCATTATCTATATCTGGCCTATTATTACCAACTTTCTTAATTTTCGCCACCATTCTAACTTGCGCATACTTATCCTGCCCATCTTCCACTAATAAATAACCCAAATAATAGATATCATCTAATACAATATTTAACTCCTCCAAATATTCTCTTTTCAATGTATCACAAAAATCTTTATCTCCAACCTCAGGTTTCCCCCCTGTCAATTTATATTTACCATCTTGAACACGTAAAACTACATTCCCATCATCAAAAAATGCTACTCCATACACCTGCTTAACTAAAATTTCTTTAGGAACCCAACTTCTAAACCACTTATAATGCACCATGATATCACCTTAAATTCTCTTATATTATACCAATATCCTCATTGTTAGTAAATATTCCTCAAGAATTTTAAAACTCCATCACTAAATGGAGTCTCTTTCTCATATATCAATCTTTTGATTTTGATAAAGTTTATTATTAAGTATTTCAGGATTCTCTCCCACAAATGCTTTACTTGCTTCTTCATCACCAAATAATTGCCACCTAAACCATGCTGTAACATATCCATCTGCTACATATAACATTTGCCCATGTTCTGCCCCTATTCTTCTCATCATTACTTTAGATGCCGGAGTTTTCTCATACATTTTTACCATCGCCTCAAATGGTATAACTGCCTGTGTTTCAAAATCTCCTTGTGTCCCTGCTATTACTAATGTTGGTATATTTATCTTCGTTAAATCATAATTCCACCCAAAAGTGAGCGCCATTTCTTCATGTGTTGGCGATAACGCTACCGCCGTTTTATAGTCATTCTTATATTCCATAACCGAAATTGCTGTAAACACTCCTGCTCCTCCTTGAGAATGCCCTGTAATACCAATATTTTCTATATCAAACTTTCCATATAACACACTATCTTCATCAACATTCGCTTTCTTTATAAAATCTATTGTCTCATCCGCTGACTTTCCAAAACCTGTACTGGAATCATCATTTCCCACTACAATGAATCCCCACGAAGCCAAATGTTTAAATAATGCTTTATATTTCTTAGGTAATATTCCTGTTCCATTTAAGACAACTACAACCGGATACTTCTTATTATTGCTACTTTCTAACTCTCCAGGATAATAAACATAATTATATTTAGTTAATTCTGTAGCTTTACTTCTAGTGCTCTTTACTTTATATTTTCCCATTGCCAAATATTTTGCTTCAATTTCTCCATCCGTTTTCACCTTTTTTGTATAATTATTAGGCACTGCTGGAATAAATGATATAACCACTAACAATCCCACAATTAAAACTATTGGTATCAATATAATAATTCCTATAATTTTTAACATTTTTCTAATACTCCTGCCTCTCCTTATTTAACCGGCATATACTTATCTAAGTATTCCTCCACTGCTTCCATATATTCTTTATATACTTTATTATCATTTTGTAATCCATGTCCTGAATGCGAAGCTTCAAAATATTTATAATCAACATTATACTTCTTAAATGCCTCTAATAATCTCTGTGAACCTTTAAAGGGTTGTACTTTATCATATTTTCCATAAGAAAAAACACTAGGTACTGTATTCTCATCTACCCACATCACCGCGGATATTGGTTTTAATTTTTCAACGTAAGAACCATCTTTTATCATTTCTGGTGTTAATTCTACTCCCCCCATTACTCCTAAGAGTTCTGCAGCCCCTTTTCTTGCCTCATCTGTACCTCTATCAAATCCGTATATATCCCAATCACTCGCATAAAAACTTGATGGCCCAACAGCCCCAAATGTTAACTTTACAGGAACTGGCGAATCTAATGCATCTCTATAAGCATATATCATCGCCAGTGCATGACCAGCCGAACCTCCGGCAATAGCCATCTCATTTATATTATATCCATATTTTTCTGCTTCTGCAATTACTTTTGGAATTGCATTTTTTATTTCCCTTGACTGTGTTAATACTGATTTTTCATTAGTTACATTTCTTAAAGTATAATTAATACCAACTGCTACATATCCTTTAGAACATAGCCAAGATAAAATTCCCTCATCCCCAGACTTATCACCTGCTGTAAATCCTCCAGCATGAAGATAAACAATCCCATAATTTTCTTTCGAACCATCTTTTGGTAAATATAAATCAAATTTATGAGCCTCTCCATCTCCATAGGAAACATCTGTTACTTTACTACCCAACTTAAGAGACCACTTAACCTCATATTTTTTAACCCATGCTGGTTGAATTTTCACCTTAGAATATACTCCAACAGCTATCGAACAAAAAAACACTATAACACAAATAAAGATAAACATTCCTCTACCTCTTTCCTTTTCCCTTTTCATAGAAAATTACCTCCAAATAATGTTCCACCCATAAGTAAATTAAGTACTGCTCGAACTGCTAGTCTTCCCAATATAATTCCAACCATTGCAACCCCTACTAAAATTATCCATCTTTTTCCCGTTAACATACTTTACTCCTCCTCTTGACTAAAAATATAAAAAGTGTTATATTTCTAACAACAACATTTTATTCTAAAAATATTCGCTGTGTATTAAATAACGGGTGATGGCCTAAAATTATATTCAGCATAAATC
>CANOGG010000092.1 GCA_947565485.1 uncultured Mycoplasma sp.
TTTATGAGTTTGATAAGAATAAAGTAAATATTGAGGTAAATATTAGTGATGGAGAATCGACTCAAGCGAAGAACTTTAGATATATTTGTAATATGGTCTTAAGTCAAGTTAGAGTGGGAGAAAGCAATGCGTTTATCAAATAAATATTGATTATTATGATTACTTTAAAAGTAGTAAGTTTATTTATAGAAGTTCTCTTCGTGAAAAAGAGTTAAACGTCGAACATTCCCCTTTTATTGAAATAATTGATATAAATATAGCATTTTTAGAAAAAATATCTTATAATGAAATTATAGAAAGGGAATCTGATAGCTTAGAGCGACTATTATATATCTTTGTATGTGAAGAACAAGATAAACTAAGTGAGTTATATCAGAATAATGAAATTATGAGTGATGTGAAAAAGAAAATGGATGATTTAACTAAAGCTTTACAAGAAGATTTATATTATGACTATGATGAGTTTAGACAAAGGGCTTTAAGAGAATCAGCTCAAGATTATTATTTTAATGAGGGCCATGAGAGTGGAAAAATTGAGGGCAAGATTGAAGGTGAGAGAAATAGAAATATTGAAATAGCCAAATCAATGTTGAATAAAAATTATTCCTTTGATGAGATAACAGAATTAACTGGGTTAAGTGAGGAAGAAATAGAGGAATTAAAAGAGAAATAGTTTAGGAAGATTTTTACGAGGTTTATAATTCCATCACTAAGTTCTTTTTTTTTGGTTAATTTCATGATATAATGATTAATAATAGAGGGTGGCTATATGAAATGTGAAAAATGTGGTTTTGTGCCTAATCCTGGGGATCAGGTATGTATTAATTGTGGGGCAAAGCTTAGTGTGATAAATGCGGTAGTACCTGATGTGGAGGAAACTTTAGAGAAAAAGCCGGAAAAGACTAGTGATAATAAAAAATTAATAATTGGAACGATTTTGGGGGTAGTTGTGTTTGTTATTGCTGTTTTTGTAGTCGTTAAAATTTTTGTGTTGAAAGGTTAATTTATGAAGAATAAAATGTTAGTTATTGTTTATGTGCCTTTGATTGAGAAAGAATTTGATGTTTATATACCGATAGTTAAAAAAGTGGGAACAGTTAAGAATTTAATTATTAAGATTGTCGAAGAAGTGAGTGAGGGGACTTTTGTTGATGATGGATGTAAGAGGCTTTATGATAAGTTAACTGGCGAGTTGTGTGATGAGCAACAATTTGTCAAGTTCAGTAATATTAGGAATGGATCTAAATTAGTTTTATATTAAATTTTGAAAGGTAAGGGAAGAAGTTATGCAATTGACTATTATTAAACGAAACAGATTAAGTGTTTTTGTCTTGCCTGAGAAAATAAGCGGTAGTCATTGGATAACAGATTTTGAGAATGGGAAGAAAATTAATTTAATAAACGTGGAAGCAACAGAGAATGGATGGAATCTTGTTAGTAATCATGATGCTTTTGTGGTTGATAATAATGATATAATGGTACCATATACCCTTTTAAAAGAGAATAACTTTTATTTGCTGAAGAATAATTATAAGAATGAGAAGTATTATCTTTATTGTTCGCCAGTTTATGATAAGACTTATAAAGAGTTAGGTGTTAGTGGGAGGCTTGTGGTTGGTAGTGATAAGTCTTGTGAGATTTGTTATAAGTTAGCGGGAGTGCCAAAGAAAGCTTTTGCAATTGAGAAGAAAGAGAGATATTTTTATTTAGCAGTACTTGATGGTGAAGCTTCAGTATATGTTAATCAAAAGAGAGTACTTGGTACAAAGAGAGTGGAATATGGTGATATAATCTTTATTTTTGGGCTTAAGATTATTCTTTTGAGACGAGATGGGAATGACTATTTAATTGTTAATAATCCGAATAATAATTTGGAGTATAATGCGTCTTTTGCGAATGTTGTGCCGAAAAAAGTCGAGTTTATAGAAGATAATATGGAGTTAACAGAGACTAATTTTAATGAAGATAGTTATTTTTATCGGGCGCCACACTTTTATAAGACGTTATCGAGATTTGAGTTACGTATTGATACACCCCCATCTAAAAAAGAAGAAGATAAGACACCAGTTGCTCTAACAATTGGGCCAATGATTACGATGGCGATGACTTCGGTGGTGACATTGCTTACGACTTTAGGTTCTATAACAGAGGGAAAGACAGATGCTAAGAGAGCGACTACTTCACTTGTGATGAGTGGGGCGATGCTTGCTAGCTGTTTGTTATGGCCTCTTTTAACACGAGCTTATCAGAAGTTTGCCGATAAGATGTATGAGAAGAAAAGACAGAGACTCTACCGAAAATATATTGGTAAAAAAGAAATAGAGATTGGAAAAGAACAGGAAATTCAGAGAAAGTCTTTGCTTGATAATAACTTTACAGTGCTTGATTGTCAAAATGTGATAAGAGGGCATAATGTTAAACTTTGGCAGAGAAGAATAACAGATGAAGATTTCTTAACACTTCCAGTTGGGATTGGAAATATGCCAATGCAGATTGATATTAAATATCCGGAGGAGCACTTTACACTTACAGAAGATAGTTTGCTTGATATTGCACATAGTTTGGGGAAAAAGGATAGAATACTTGTCGATGTGCCAATTACTTTTTCGTTTTATCAGAATATAGCGACAGGTATAGTGGGGGACCTTATTGTAACAAAAGAGTTTATAGACAGATTGGTTTTACAGATTATGGCTAATTATAGTTATGATGAGTTAAAAATTGTGACATTTACGTCAACGGATAATGAGTCAGATTGGGATTATATTAAGACATTGCCACATACCTGGGCGAATGATAGAAGTTTACGTTTTTTTGGTTCGTCTAATGATGATTATAGAGAAATAATTTATGGGTTAGAAAAAATTTATAATGAGCGAAAAAATAGAGATAAAGAGGGGGGGAAACATATTCCGCATTATGTCATTATAACAGATGCGATAAAGTCAATTGATTCGTATGATTTTATTAAAGAAGTAATGGCTACAAAAGAGAATATGGGTTTTAGTGTGATAATGCTTGTGGATAAGATTTCAGCATTACCTAATGAGTGTAAAAGTTTTATTAATGTGAGTAGAGATGAGTGTAGTATTTTTAGTAGTGTTATTAATCAGGAGGCACAAAAGTTTAGAATTGATTATACACCAATAGATGAGATATATAATTGTGCGAAAGAACTTGCTAATATACCAATAAATATTAAGACGGAAGTAGAGGCTAGTTTGCCAGATGTTTATCAGTTTTTAGAGATGTTTCAAGTTGGAAAGATAGAACAACTTAATTCGATTGATAGGTGGAAGAAGAGTAATCCGATTTTATCTTTACAGGCGCCAATTGGTATTGGTAAGAGTGGGGAGATGTTAACACTTGATTTACATGAAAAATATCATGGACCACATGGGCTTATAGCAGGTACAACAGGTTCTGGTAAGTCAGAGTTTATTATAACTTATATTTTGTCGTTGGCAGTTAATTATCATCCTTATGAAGTGCAAGTTATACTTATTGATTATAAGGGTGGAAGTTTAGCGGGAGCGTTTTCGAGTGAGTCATATCAGTTGCCACATTTAGCGGGAACGATTACAAATTTAGATGGGAATGAACTTAATAGGTCACTTGCTTCAATTGAGAGTGAAGTTAAGAGGCGACAGGCGAAATTTAATGAGGCGCGAAAAATTGCTAATGAAAGTACAGTTGATATTTATAAGTATCAGAAGTTATGGCGTGAGGGGCGGCTTAAAGATATGGAGCCTATTAGTCATTTGTTCATTATTAGTGATGAGTTTGCGGAACTTAAGGAACAACAGCCAGAGTTTATGGATAAGCTGATATCAGTAGCGAGAGTTGGACGGTCACTTGGAGTGCATCTTATTTTGGCAACTCAGAAACCGGGAGGAGTAGTTGATTCACAGATTTGGTCGAATACGAGATTTAGAGTTTGTCTTAAGGTTCAGGATACGGCGGATTCGCAAGAAGTGTTAAAAAAGTCTGATGCGGCGTATTTAAAGAGAACGGGAAGATTTTATTTACAAGTGGGATATGATGAGGTGTATACTCTAGGACAGTCAGCGTGGGCTGGAGGACAATACTATCCAAGTACAACTTTTAAAAAAGAAGTGGATACTTCAGTAAATACAATTAATAATATTGGGTTTGTGACGACGACTAAAGATATTGAGGTTACAACAACAGTGGAGTCAATGGGCGAGGAGTTACCTAATATAGTTAAGTATCTTAGTAATCTTGCTAGTAAAGAGAATATAAAGATAAGAAAGTTATGGTTAGATAAGATTCCGGAGAAGATATATGTTGATAGTTTGAAGAGTAAATATAATTTTGAGAGAGTACCTTTTTATTTAGAGCCAGTTATTGGCGAGTATGATGACCCGGCAAGTCAGAATCAGTTTGCACTTAGAGTACCATTTTCCAGGAATGGGAATGCGATTATTTATGGTATTACGGGTTCAGGAAAAGAGAATTTTATTGCAACACTTATTTATTCTTGTATGACTTCTTATAGTGCGGAAGAGGTTAACTTTTATATAATGGATTTTGGAGCAGAGGTACTGAGGGCTTTTAATAAGTCGCCTTATGTAGGAGATATTGCTTATATAAATGATATTGATAAAGTTAAGAATTTGTTTAAGATGATTAATGGGGAGTTAGATACGAGAAAAGAATTGTTTGCTGATTATGGGGGGAATTATCAGAGTTATATTAAGTCGGGGGTAGGACATTTACCGAATTTAGTGATTGTTGTAAATAATTATGAAGCGTTTGTTGAGAATTATGAAGAGGTGAGTGAAGAACTTAACCAGATTTCAAGAGAAGCTTTTAAGTATGGAATATATTTTGTAGTGACAGCTAGTAATGAGAATAGTGTGCGACTTAAGACGAAGCAGAATTTTGCACTTATTTATGCATTACAACAGAATAATGATATGGATTATGCAAATATTCTAGGTAATATTAGAGGAAAGATTCCAGCGAAGTATAAGGGTCGAGGACTATTTAAGAAAGATAATATTTATGAATTTCAGACGGCTTATATAAAGGCGGAAGATGAGAATAAGTATGTATTAGATTTTTGTGAGGCAGCACTTCTTAGTACGGAGTATAGAGCGAAGAGAATACCAGTTTTACCGAGTGTAGTTGATTATCAAGCTGTGGCATCAGAAGTAAGTAAGAGTACTAATATGGTTGTGGGTATTAATAAGAATAAACTTAATGTGGAGAGATATAACTTTAAGAAGAATGCGATTAATTTGATAAGTGCGTATGAGACAGAGAATATGACAGATTTTGTAATGGCTTTGGTGAACGAAGTTATTTATACGGAACAGTATGAAGTTATGTTTATTAATACGACAGAAAACATGTTAGATAATGATAATTTGCAGGGTAAAATATATGAGCGGAATTTTGATGATATTATTAGTCAAG
This sequence comes from uncultured Mycoplasma sp., assembly GCA_947565485.1. Lineage (GTDB taxonomy): Bacteria > Bacillota_I > Bacilli_A > RF39 > UBA660 > Caccenecus. The sequence continues at coordinate 5,443 of CANOGG010000092.1, forward strand.
TCGCAAGATATATTGATGATGTGTATAAGATTTATGAAGATAATCAGTATAATGATGAAATGATTAGCAATCAGAAGAAATATATGGTGTTTATCTATGGAGTTTATGATTTTATTAATAGGCTTAGTGATGAGAATAGAAGAAAACTTGCCGAGATGATTAAGAAAGATAAT
>CANOGG010000093.1 GCA_947565485.1 uncultured Mycoplasma sp.
GGCTCATCAAGTATCAACAAATTAGGACCTTTATAAATTATCTTACATAACTCTAACCGAACTTTCTCTCCTCCCGATAAAACCTCAATCTTTTTGTCTATTTCATATTGATAAAACATAAATGACGCGAGTGCTGAGCGCACCTGAAAATCATTAAACATAGGAAATTCCTGACTAAATTCTTCATAAATCGTTTTACTTTTATCAAGTGTTGCTAGCTGTTGGTCAAAATATCCTATCTTCACATTCTTCCCTATCTGATAATCTCCACCTAAAGCTTGTATCATCCCCACTAAAGTTTTAAGTAAAGTTGACTTCCCCCTGCCGTTACTTCCTATAATTCCCAATCTCTCTCCTCTCTCCAAACTAAACGTTACTTTACTTAAAACTCTATCATAACCTATTTCTAACTCCTCTACTCTTAAAACATCTCTATAGCTCTCTTTAAAATCAATACTACCTATATTAAAAGTTTTCTTATTTTCTTTATCTGGTTTTTCTATCATCACCATTCGCTCAATCTGTTTTAACTTAGCAAGAGCCATACTAGCTTTCGCTGGCTTATATCTAAATCTATCCGCAATCCCCTGTAATCTCTTAATTTCCTTTTGTTGCCTCTCATAATCTTTTAACGTCTTAGCATATCTTCGCTTCTTCTCTTCAACATAATAATCGTAATTACCAACATATTCTTCTAACGAACCATACTCTATCTCATAAATTTTATTCACTATTTTATTAATAAACATCCTATCATGTGAAACTAAAACTATTGCTTTAGGATAACTCTTCAAATAATCTTCCAGCCATTCTGTTGCCTCTATATCAAGATGATTAGTCGCCTCATCTAGAAGTAAAATATCCGGCTTACTAAGAACTAATTTTAACAGAGCTATCTTAGTTCTCTCACCACCCGAAAACGAACCAATAAGTCTGTTCTTATCTTCTTCATTAAAACCAAACTTCCGTAGTCCTAAAGTATATTCTTTTTTATACTCATAACCTCCCTGCAGTTGATACCTCTCTCTTAAATCTAAATATTTTTCACTTATATCACTATTACCCTTTTCTAACTCTTCCTCTAACGATTTTATTTTCTCCTCTAACTCTCGTATCGGTTCATAAACTTCTAGTATCTCTTCTATAAGTGTTCTATCCTCCCTTAACCCCTCTTGCTTTAAATAACCAATAATAGGCTTACCATTCCACACAATTCCAAACTTTTCTTCTCCTACTCCCTCGCCAAACATTTCACCATCAATGAGCGCTTTTAAAAGTGTCGTCTTCCCCGACCCATTTCTTCCCACTATCGCTATTCTATCTCTATCTTTAATCTCAAAATTAACTTCTTCTAAAATCGTCTTTCCCCCAATTGCTACACTTCCATTAGTAACTTTATAATACATATCTTCCATCTCCCATAGCACTAAAACTAATTATATCAAAGAACTATAATTTTGCCTAGAAAAAAGAAAAAACAGATACTTATATAATATCTATCATTCTAAATCATTTAAAGTTATTTCTCTAAAAAACTCCTTACTCCACATTTTTAAACAATCCACATCTTTAATAAAAGGAATAACATCTTCTTTAGCATCTTCATAATTTATATCTTCAAATTTTCTCATTAATAACCCTTTTAATAAATCAATATTAAAATACTCTTCCGCCTCTATATAGTTTGACTCTATTAATTTATTTTTAACTAACTCCATATTTACTTTTGTATTTTGAGCCAAAAAAAACACATAATCATATAAATCCCTTCCTTTAGTTCTTGTTTTCCACCCCCGACATAATATTGCATGAATTTTTCCCGAAAGTAAAGATTCTTTATCATATAATTTAACTTGATGAGGACTTGGAAGTAATTTATATTTCATTTCATAAGTTGCCCCCATTGGTGGTCTAATATCAATTTCCAACTTTATTTTAATGTTTTTTAGTATATAATCATACTTGTGATTTTTTTCATTTGGAAAAAATTTCAATATAAGTTCTAATGTATCACCCTTTAAAAAGGCTGATGTAATATTAGAATCTATACTCTTTTGCTTAGTCTTAATTTCTAAATTTAACCCATAAGATTTTAATTCTCTTTCAATATATCCAAAATACTTACTTAAGTCAAATTCTTTATTTGGTGTAATTAAGGAAAAATCTAAATCCTCCGAAAACCTATCTAACTTATGAAATATTCTTAAAGCCGTTCCCCCATAAAAAGCCGCTTCATCAAAAAATCCCCCTCTTGATAAGCCCGATAATACTAATTCTTGAATTATTTCTTTTAATGCATTTACCTCATCATTAGTATTTTTTATCACATAATTATTAAGCATTTGTTCAATTATATTATTCATTTTTATACCTCCCCATATATTTAACTAATAACTTCACATTAGTTGAATTATATAAACCACTTAATTTTTCTATTTTACTAAAATCTAAATTTCGAAATTCTTCTTCGTCAATTCTTAAATCATCAAACAACATTTTTTCCAAAGATACATAACTATTTACCGGCGACAACGTATATAACTTATCACATAAAGCCTTTTCTGGTGATGCAATTTGATAAGAATACTCCCCTTCAATCTTTAAAATTATTTCGAGAGGATATGCTGCATCAGGTATATCTCTATAAGTAAAAAAGCCAAAATCTGTTTTATAATGTTTTTTCTTTTTCTTACCCATTGTCGCACAAGTAATTGTACTTACTCTCTCCGGTATTAATCCATAAAATGCTAAAGCATAATCAAATGAAATATAGGACGGACCATATATACTTCCCGCTAGTAAATATCCTGGTGTATTCTTATTTGTTTCATACAACCCATTAATTATTTTAAATAGCTTTCCATCTCTAACTTCTCTTGCTAACTTTGTATTCTTGTTAGAATATTCCTTAAAATTCTCCTTAGCAATATCATTAGTAATTATCATATTTTCACCTCTTTTTATCATTATACAGTAATTTGTGGTGAAAATCCATATTTTTTTAACAAAAAACAATAATCATCTCTATCCAATTATTGTTCTCATAAAACTAATCTAATATATGTCCCTCTTGACCCAGCACTTTCTTCTTAGCTAACACCCAATCATGATTATTACTAATAATCACTGAATCACAATACTCACAGACATTAGAATTTTGTCCTTCTAACATAGCATTACAATTAGGACATCTTTTATTATCTTCACCAAGTCCCATTTTAAATGCCATCTCATAATAATACATTACTTTATATTTACTTGTTCCTCTAACCACTTTCTCTTGCGCATCAACCACATAATCATAACACTTAACAAGCATCTGGACTATTAAAACTAAGTTATCACCATTATGCTCCATTCCTACTACTTCAAAATCTAGCATCGCAAAATCTCTCATAACATTCTTCTGTTTCTTATTTTTTAACACTGCTAACTGTGAATTATACAAGTTAAATAATTCATCAGACGTATGCTTCCTAAGACTATCTAAATCAAAATCTTGCCATGCTACCTGAATATTCTTATAAATCTCAAATGTTTTTAACCCAAATTCTTCTTTCGAAAAATCTGGCAATACTTTTTTTACCAACTCTATATCATAAGGAGCCCCTACAATTCTTAATTTTCCACCCGCGACTATATTCCTATAACTTATATCCGTCATAATCGAATTAGCTTTCAATATAAATTTATAAACCAGATAAACTATTCCCCCTACCACAAAAGCTAGTACAATTGCACCATCAAATAGCAACTCAGTAGTCGAACTACCTCCACTAGAATGGCTACCATAATCTGAACCCCAAGAAGAAGAACCACCACTACCTCCTCCAGAAGAACTAGAGCCACCACCCCAGGATGATGAACTACCTCCGCTACTTGAAGATGAGCCACCTCCATAACTACCATCCCATCCAGAATCGGCTCTTGATAATGGCACCACTACCAAACCTACCATAATTATAATAATTAAAAATATCTCACCCATCTTTTTCATTTATCTAACCTCTAAACGAACTAAAACCCACCCTGTTTTCTCCAAATCATAAATAGTCCCGCAATAATCACATTTCCCATTATGGTTAACATCAATTACTGCTCCACAGCCAAAACATTTCTGAATCTTTCCTGCCAATTTCGCTCCTATTTTTCTCTCAAAAGTTAAATAATTCTCTTTTTCTACTCTGACATCTCTATTACCTCTAACATAATTCCCCTTAAAATCCACTAAATAATCTAAATACCTCGAAGTAAGATGTACTTGAATAAGCAAACTATTCCCCTCCACCCTTGCTCCAATTAACATTGTCTCTTTCACATTTAACTCATCATACACTTGAACTAAACCCTGTTCTCTAAGACTTAATATTTGTTCACCTATTTGCCTATATACCTCATCATTTACAAAATGTTTAACTCTCTCCAAATCATTTTCCATCGCTGCCAAGTAAATTTGCACAAACACATTATCGACAAACGACTTGAAATTACTCTCTCCAAAATCCGGAACGTACTTTAAAACCAACTCTTCCATAACTAATCAATTTTTGTTCCACAATTACTACAAAAATTGCCATTAACTTGGCTTCCACACTGCTTACAAAATTTCTCTGCTTGACTATCTTGATTATTACCTACTCCAAGAGTACTACCAGACACATTACCAGCCATCGTCATTCCCATAAAACCATTAACTGCCCCCTTATCATTTTCACTGGCTTTAATTAAAGCATCACTAACAGCACTAGCCATCAATCCTGACTGTAAATTCTTATCACTATAAATTATTGCATCATCAAGCTTATTAACTCTCCTCATTGACTCTTCTGTAATATTAATATCACCAATTGCGACATCTCTAATAACTAACCCATACTCTTTTCGCCATGAATCATCTAATACATTATTCATCTCCATCGCTATTTTACTGCCATACATTCCAAGGTCGCCAAAAGACACTTTATCTTTTCGCATTACTTCACTAACCGCCTGCGTAAATTTCTCTATAAATTTCATTTTAAGCTGACTTCCCACAACCATATCATAAGTTATGGTATCACTTGCATTAGCCCCTATCACATTTACTATAAATGTTACTGGTTCCACAACTTGAAAAGAATACTCCCCAAAAAAAGTAACCTCCAACATTCCATACTTTTCATCAGTAATCTTCTTTGGCTGAGGACTTCCAAACTTATTTCCAGTTATAACTTTTATATTTATATAATAAACTCTTTGGTCATGCGCCACTTCTCCCCCATAAGTAATCCGTCTTCCAATATTCTTAATAGTCTCTTTTATCCCTTTAAAGAAACCATCCTCAAAAATAGTTGGTTCACTTACTGTATCATAAGTATATACTCCAGCTTCTGCTACAAACTCCACAATTACCCCATTATCAATTAACATCATGCACATGCCATCCGGCACTACTATTCCACTTCCATTAGTTATAATACCCTCACTAGCATTTTTATTACCATCACCATGTTTCACAACTCCTCTTTGTATTAATACATTTTTATCTATCTCTGGACAAACCACAAACTCCTTAAATTGGTCCCCCAAACTAGAAGAAGTAGAACTCATCACTGCTTTAAT
>CANOGG010000094.1 GCA_947565485.1 uncultured Mycoplasma sp.
TGTAAGTCTTGCTAAATATCGTAGTAGTAAAAGCTTCAATATCGCAAGAGGCACAGTTAACTATAAACAACCTGACTTAAACCTCGTCTCCGTTTATTTAGAAGATGAAGATGATAATACATATAAACCAGTAAGTGATGGTAAAATACCCACTAGTGGTTATACCTTAAACGAAGACATAACCAAAACAAGATGTGAAATAAAAGGCATCGCCGACACTAATATAGCTATCACTTATGAAAATGGCGAAGTTAGCTTTTCAAAACTAACAACCGCGGGTACAAAATGTTACTTATATTTTGATAAAATAAAAGATACTGAAGCCCCAGTAATAGGTGTCCATGAAGCTAGAAATGTCGAGAAAACCAGCCTAGACTTATATGTGGAAGCTACCGACAATACTGGAATTGCTGGTTACTCCTTCAAACTTAACACCTCAACTGATTGGAGTACCGCCAAATGCACTGACCAAAATAGTTGTACTAATTCTATAACAGGTTTAACCCCTAATACAAGTTATACCTATGATGTTAAAGTATGTGATGCTAGAGAAAACTGTTCCACTACAACCATAACAGCTAAAACCAAAGAAAGTGGTATTCCAATTAAAGATATAATACCCAATGGAAAAGCGACAACAGATAGTATGTTTAGTGGAACAAGTGGTGATGGCGTTTACACTTGGACAAAAGGAGACTATTCAGGAGGGTCACAAATAATCAAATATTATCGCGGAAATATCGATAATAATTGGGTAGTATTTGGCAAAGATGGTTCTAATTATATCTGGTGGCGAGTTATCAGAAATAATTCCAATGGTTCACTAAGAATGATATATTCTGGTTTAAGCTCAAATAAAACAACAGCTCCAGCGACAACAGGAACAGGAACCCAAATTGGAACAAGCTTTTTTAACAGTAATATGATATTTGCTGAATTGTCAGGGTTTAAATATGAAGATAACCAAACCCATGGTACAAAAAATCCATCCATAGTATTAGGGGCAGAAAATTCTACAGATAAAACAAAATTGTATGGTTGGTATAATGCAACCCTAGGTTTATCAGGAACAAATTATGCTCAAAAATTAGATTTAGAAGCAGGTTTTTGTAACGATAGAACTCCTTTCAGTGGAACAGGAATATCAAATAATACAACAACCTATATGGCATCTAATAGATTAAAAACTAATAAAGCGCCATCACTATTATGCGCAAATTCTAATGACATATTTAAAACGCCAATAGGCCTAATAACTGTCGATGAAGTTGCCATGGGAGGTATGGTATATAATAAAAGTGCAAACTCATATTTATCTACTGGTAATATGTATTGGACCATGACTCCGAGTATTACAGGAGGAACATTTCCAAAAATATTTTCTGTAGGAATAAGTGGCAATTTTGTTGATAATTATACTGACCCAAGTGGCGTAAGACCAGTAATAAATTTAAAAGCAGACACTCTTTTTGAAGAGGACGGAGCAGGTACTTCGACAAATCCTTACATAGTTATCGGAACTTAATTATTGCTAAAATATTTTAAAGATAAAGTCTCTCTAGATTTTATCTTTTCATTTTTACAAAACTTAAAGTCTCGCTTTAAGTTTTACACTAAAAACACTCATAAAATTTAATTTCTAAAACCAGTTTATTTCTTCATCTTTATATGCTATGATATTAATAAGAAATGAGTTGATAAAAAAATGAAAAAAATTATATCTTTAATAAGTATTCTAATACTTACTATTACTCTAACTGGATGTGGAACTAAAAAAGAAGAAAATAAAAACATCTCTGGAACTCTCCCTGAAATAATGGAAAAACTCTACGCTGGAATAAGTGAAGAAGAAAAACCTATGATGGTTGAAAATATGGTTCTTGACGACGAAAACTTCGAATACTTTGCTTTTACTAATGTAAAATATAAAGAAGCTCTTGCTAGTGAATCCATGACTGGCTCAATACCTCATTCTGTAGTTCTAATAAGACTCGAAGATGCTAAAGATGCTGCAAATACAGTTAAAGAAATCAAAGAAAAAGCTGATCCTAGAAAGTGGATATGTGTCGAAGCTGAAAATGTCGAAGTCTTATCAAAAGGGGACTTAGTAGTTCTCATTATGACAAACGAATTAGCATCCAAAATCAAAGCTAACTTTGAAAATTTAAAATAAAATAGAGAGGAAAGTAAATTTATGGTATTTTCTAGTATAAGTTTTCTTTTCTTTTTTTTACCACTTTTATTTCTAGCTTATTATTTAACACCTAAAAAATATCGCCATTATATTCTCTTAATCTTTAGTCTATTTTTCTACTATATTGGCGAAAAAGGTTATGTTTTACTTCTTTTATCTACCTGCATTCTAAATTATATCTTAGGTCTTCTAATAACTCGTAAAAATAAAACCCTTACTCTAATTATTGGCCTTATTCTAAATATCGGCATACTATTCTACTATAAATATACAAACTTCTTTTTAAATACTTTTACGAGTATCTTTAACATCAACCACGAACCCCTAAACATTATCTTACCCCTTGGCATCAGTTTCTTCACTTTCCAAAATATCAGCTATCTAATAGACATCTATCGAAAATCTGTTGCTCCCGAAAAGAACATCTTCAAATACGCCACTTATATAACTTTATTTCCCCAACTAGTCGCTGGTCCCATCGTTCGCTATAAAGATATCCAAGAAGACTTAAATAACCGCCAAGAAAGCCTCACTTTATTTAGTAATGGCATCACTCGTTTCATCATAGGTCTCGGTAAAAAAGTCTTAATCGCTGATAGTATTTATACTTTTTATACTACTATCCTAAAATATCCCATGTCTACTTTATCATATTTTCTTGTCGCCATCTCTTTTACTCTTCAAATATACTACGATTTTTCTGGCTATAGTGATATGGCCATCGGTCTCGGTAAAATGTTTGGCTTCAACTTTCCAGAGAACTTTAACTATCCTTTAATATCCTCATCTATCACTGAATTTTGGCGTCGTTGGCATATTTCTTTATCAAGCTTCTTCAAAGATTATGTCTACATTCCCCTAGGTGGTAATCGTCATGGCCTAATTAAAACAATATGTAATCTCTTAATCGTCTGGCTTTTAACCGGTCTGTGGCATGGAGCAAGCTGGAATTTTCTCCTCTGGGGCCTCTATTTCTTCATCTTCTTAGTAATTGAAAAATACTTCTTAAAAAAATACTTAAAAGGAGGTATATTCTCCCATCTTTACACTTTTATAGTCGTAATCATTAGTTTTGTCATCTTTAGTCTCCCAACTATCCCTGAAATATACCACTTCTTAAAAGGCTTACTCGGCCTAGGCGTCCCTTTATTTAATAAAGAAAGCCTCTTTTATTTAAAAAACAACCTTATCCTCCTTATAATTGTCATACTAGGTCTTAGCCCCATTCTAAAAAATAAAATAACTAATCTAAAGAAAGGAAAATTAGAAAAAGTAATTGAAACTGGAGAAGTAATCTATCTCTTTATTGTCTTAACATTAGTCATATCATCTATTATCTCTAGTTCTTTCAATCCCTTTATCTATTTTAGGTTTTAACTATGAAAGACAAAATTATAACTCTTACTTTTATCATTTTTATTTATACTTTTAGTATTCTTTTTCTCTTCCATAAAGATACCGCCGTCTCCCTAGTTGAAAGAAGAAAACTAACAACTATCTCAAAACTCCAAGAAGACTTTACTACTAACCTTGACCCTTACTTAACAGACCAATTTCCCATGCGTAATCTCTTTTTAACTCTAAATAATACTTTTAATCGTTACCTTCTAGGAAATAATTATGCGAGTGATGTTTCTTTAAAAGGTGAGTATATTATCGCTCCAAACTACCCTTTAGATTCTAAAAGTCTCCAAAACTTCACCAAAAAAATTAATACCATAACCAAAAATTATTTCCCCACTAGTAACTGTTATTCCCTCATCATTCCTGATAAAAGTTATTTCTTAGATAACAACCAGGACTTAAAAATAAATTATGATTACCTTTATGACTATCTGAGTCGCAAACTAACCATCCCTAATATAAATATCCATGATTTACTAACTCTTAGTGATTACTACCAAACCGATATCCATCTAGAGCAATCATCTTACCTCAAAATTATCCCTCGTATAAATGACTATTTAAACTTTAATTACCAAAATATTAGTTATACTCCTAAAACTTATGCTAACTTTAAAGGTTCCGACTTTTATAAAGTCCCATTCCAAAAACCTGAAAAACTAACTTATTTGACAAATGATTTACTATCTAATATTACAGTGAAACATCTTGATTATCTTGATAACTATATCTATAAAGAAGAAGCTCTAACCAGTGGTGATGCTTATAATCTCTTCTTAAGTGGCCCTAGTAGTTTAATTGAACTAACTAACGAAGATAGTCCAAACAATCGTGAACTAATAATATTCCGCGACTCCTTTGCAAGTAGTCTTGCTCCACTTTTAATACCTTTTTACCACAAAATTACTCTTATCGATTTACGCTATACTAATATGAATATAATATCTAAATATATTGACTTCCATAATCAAGATATCCTATTTTTCTATAGTACCCTTATTGTGAATAACAGTTTTATTTTAAAATAATATTAAGTATAACTTCCAAAAAAACATCTTAATCTCAATTTTTCATCAAAAAAACGACAAAAAACACTAAAATGCCTTGATTTTATAAGGAGTTTTTGATAACCTTAATATGTAAGGTAAAGACCTTATAAAAATAAGTTTTTGAAAGGGAGGTATAATAATGTCAAGAACTGAATTAATAGAATTTGCTGCTGCTAAAACTGACGTATCTAAAGCAGAAGTAGGTCGTGTCTTAGATGCTTTATTAGAAGGTATCCAAACTGGACTTAAAAAAGAAGGAAAAGTAGCTTTAGTTGGTTTTGGAACATTTAGTGCTAAAAAACGTGCAGCACGTGATGGCATCAATCCATTAACTAAAGAAGCTATCAAAATCCCAGCTAAGACAGTTGCTTCATTCAAAGCTGGAAGCAAATTAAAAGATGCTTTAAACTAAGAGAAGCTTAGAATTAAGTAGGTATTTAATCCTACTTTTTTAATGCCCTACGTCTCTTAAAAACTTTTAGTAGACATCAGGTTATTTTTGTAGTAAATATAGTTAAACACAAGGCGATATTGCCTGCTATACTTAAGTATCTTTATAGATACCTACCTTCAATTTGGGGGTTTTGGTAGAAATTTAGAGAAAGGGTGGTAGTTATGTTAAAAGTAATTTTGACTATAATAAAAAGCTTGCTTAAAAGCAGGCAAAATAAAAAGGCAGTAATCGCTATTATCATTATTATTGATAGTAGAAAAGATTAGTGCCGAAAGCTCTTTAAGTAGGAATTAGCTCCTAACGCTCTACTAATTTGATTTTAACATAGTTTTGATATATATGCAATCCCATTATTTAAAAATAATTCAGTACTAATTATAGTACTTTTTTGTATGTTTTTTTCTTGCCTCAAAACTTTTAGTAGATATTATATATTTTTTTGCTGTGTACTAGAAAACGGGTGATAAAATATATACAAAAGTAAAAA
>CANOGG010000095.1 GCA_947565485.1 uncultured Mycoplasma sp.
GATGTATGATGTTTATTTATCGGAGGAAGAAAATAAAGAACTAATTTTGTATTATTTTTTGAAGAATGCCTTAAAATATTGCAGTAATGTGCTTTACTATCGCAATTTAAAATGTGTGAGTGAAGTTTTAAGAATATCTAATTATGTTAGACATGAAGCCCATAAAATGAAAGGATTTTTGAGATTTAGAGAATTGGAAAAAAAAGTATTATATGCGGAAATGGAGCCAACTAATGATATTCTTTTTTTGGTCTCTAAACATTTTACGGAAAGGCTGAAAAATGAATTTTGGATTATAAAAGATAAGAAAAGAAGAATATTAAGTATATATGATAAAAAGCAGTTTGTAATAGTTTTAGAAGAAGACTTTCAGTTAATATTGAGAGAGAGTGAAGAGGAAGAAAAAATAGAAGCGTTATGGAAGGCATTTTACAAAACTATAGGTATTAAAGAACGGAAAAATGAGCGTTGTCGGAGGAATTTTATGCCGAAAAAATATTGGAAATATATAACGGAGGTGAAAGATGAGTTATGAAAAAAATTGTTAAGGGTAGAGTGTTACAAGATAAAATGTTAGCGAGTGTTGAACTTTTATGTGGGACAGTTAAAGAGACTTTAGGACCAAAAGGGCAAAACGTTTTAATTGATCACTCGAATTTTAGGCCTTTTATTACTAATGATGGAGTGACAATTGCTAAAAATATTGAAAGTGAAGACGAAACGATAGGGGCTATTTTGGAAATATTGAAAGAAGCTTCTATTAAAACAAATGAAGAAGTGGGTGATGGGACGACTACTACTTTGGTTTTATTAGAAAGTCTTTATAAACAAAGTTTAGAATATGTAAATATGGGAGAAAGTTCTATTTGGCTAAAAAAAGAGTTAGATAGAAGTTTAGAAGTTATTTTGGAAAGGTTAGAACAATTAAAAAGAAAACCGACAAGTGATGATTTAAAAAATATTGCCTTTATTTCGGCTGGGGATGATAAATTGGGTGATTTGGCTTATCAGGTTTTAAAAAAAGTGCGACAAAAAAGAGCCATAAATATTAAGGAAGACTTAAATAATAAAACTGTTGTTACCTATCTAAAAGGATACCTGGCAAGTATTAGTCTTGCTTCACCTTTCTTTTTAAAAGATATGAGTAAATTAAGTTGTAAAAATGCTTTAGTATTGATTATAAATGGGTTGTTTACGAATTTAGAAAATATTAGTTTTCTGTTAAATGATGTTTTGAAAAGTCGTAATAATTTAGTTATTATAGCCAGTGGATTTGATGAGTTAGCTGTAGAAGAATTACTAAGTTTTGCTTTATCAGAAAATCTGGTTATTTGTCTTTTGAAAATTGAAGAATATGGCATTCATGTTTATGAGATAATGAAAGATATAGAAGTGATTACGGGAGCTATTATGGTAGAACAAGAAAGTAATATAACTAGTAAGAATATCGGAAGAGCAGAAAATATCGATATAACAAAAGATACTATGAGAATTGACTTTAAAACAACGAAAAATATTAAAAGTTATGATATTACATTAAAAAAACAAATAAGAGAAATGACTAATGATTTGGATAAGGATTTTTATGATAAGCGAGGAGCGATGTTTGGTAAAGGCATGGCAGAAATAAAACTTGGCGCACCAACTAAAACTGAATGCTTAGAAAAAAGAATGCGCTTAGAAGATGCTTTAAGTGCCCTTAGTGTGGCAAGTGAGGGAATATTGCCGGGAAGTGGAATTAGTTTACTTACAATTACTAAAGAGCTAGATGATAATGATATCGGAATGAAAATCTGGAGAGAAGCATTAAAAAAACCGTGGGAGCAAATTATAAGTAATGCTGGGCTTAATATTGAGGGGATGAAAAAACATTTAGAAAAAAATAATTATAAGTTTGTTTATAATATTTTGAGGGATAATTGGGAAATGTCTACTAAGACTAAAGTATTAGACCCATATTTAGTTATAAGACAGGCTTTAATAAATGCTAATTCTATAGCAGGTATGCTTCTTACGACATCAAGCTTAATTATTAATGAATATCAAAATAATAGTCTTAAAGAAGCAGAATATAATAGTTATTAGTTTATGAATATATATTCATTTTATTGTCATAAATTAATAAGGGATGTGATGTTATTAATGAAAGAATGGTACTAGAATTTTTTGCTATTAATTTTGGGAACGTTAGGGGGATTTATTATTAAGTTACTACTTAGACTCAAGATTAGTGGATAATAAATTTTTTTACGCAAAAAACGAGTGTAATAATTTTTCTTGACAAGCTTTAAGTGAGTTTGAAAAATATAGAGTTATTTAAGATAGTTATTTGAATCTGATTTTGATAAAGTTTATAGCGGAAATTAAACAAAAAGCCTCTAATTAATTAAGAAGCTTTTTTTCAATGTAAGTTATAAGTTTATAAAGAATAAATGAAATGATGATAAGAATGACGATACCACTCATGACCATGTTTAGATTAAAGACTTGAGTTCCATAGATTATTAAATAACCAAGACCTTTTTTACTGACAAGAAATTCACCCATGATAACACCAATTAGAGTCATAGAGATGTTTAATTTGAGGCTAGAGATGATAGTTTTATAAGAGGCTGGTATAATTAGTTTAGTTAATACTTCGAGTTTTTTTGCATTAAATGTTTTAAATAATTTTATTAAGTCTGGGTCGATATTGTTAAAACCATTATAAATATTTAATATACCAACAATTAGGTTGATTAGAAGAGCCATGACGATAATAGATTTGGTGTTAGCACCAACAATAATGATGATTAAAGGTCCTAGTGCGACTTTTGGAAGGCTATTTAACATAGTTAGGTAGGGTTCGATTACTTTTTGAAATAGTTTAAATTCATACATAATAATAGCGAAGATAAAACTAAGTGTAATACCAATTAAAAATGCGATAAGGATTTCAAAGAGAGTTGTTAAGATGTGGCTGGTAAGATTAAAGGTTAGATAAAGATTTTTGATAGTAGCAATTATTTTAGTTGGTGATGAGAAGATAAAGGGATTTATAATTTTTTTATTGCTAGCATATTCCCAAAGAAAGAGAAAACCAAAGAGAATGAGTACTTGGAAAAAGAGGACAAGAAACTTTTCTTTTTTTAATTTTTGAAGATATTTTTGATGTTCTTTATTCATCTTTTAAGTCACTCCAAATGCAGTCATAGTAGTAAGAAAAGTTTTTGTCTTTACGATTTTCAATAGGATTAATGTTAGCTTCTCTTTTTATTTCATAGATGTTTTTGATAGTACTAGGACGTGGGCTTAGTGTGATTATACGGTCACTAATGCTAATTGCCATGGCAAGGTCATGAGTTACCATAATAGCAGTAATATGTTCTTGTTTGATGATATTTGCAACATCATTACTTACTTTGAGACCTGATTGATAGTCTAGTTTAGAGAAGGGTTCATCTAGTATTAAGATATTAGGCTTTAGGGCAAGTGTACGAATCAGGGCAACGCGCTGGCGCATTCCACCAGATAGTTCGTGGGGATATTTATCTTTGAAATCTTTTAAGCCATAAGTATCTAATAAATTGATGGTATAAGCAATATTTTCTTTAGTCTTTGTTTTACTTAGTTCTAAACCTAGAGTAGCATTGTCTAAAATAGTTCGCCAAGGTAAGAGAGAATCACTTTGGAGCATATAGCCGAGTTTAATGTTATCGTGAAGAAAAGTGATAGTGCCATTAGTTTTAGTATCCATGCCAGTTAAAATGTTTAGAAGAGTAGATTTACCACACCCAGATGGTCCAACTATTGAGACAAATTCTTGATTATAGATATCAAAGTTTAAGTCTTTAATCGCTTCTATTTCATCTTTTTTAGAATAATAGACTTTGTTTAAGCTCTTAATACTTAAAAGTTTATTTTTCATAAAGATTATTGATGAGTTCGGTGTAAGGAACTTTTTCTTTGATTAGGCTATTGTCTAAGAGAATATTTAAAAGATTTTCGAAGCTTTCTTCATTAATATAAGGATTACTTAGCCATGAGTCATATTTTTTATAATTGTTGATGATAGTGGCAATATCGTTTAATGAAGTATCAGGAAATGAGGGGAGAATAACATTTGCTACGGTTTTAGAGTCATTATTTAAAGTGAATTCGATTCCTTTAGCAAGAGCGTTAGTAAATTTTTTCATTAATTCTTTATTTTTAGATAGATAACTTTTACGAGCATAAAACGTGGTGTAGGGAACTTCGCCAGATAGCTTGCCGATTGATTCGACGATACAGGCATTACCCATATTTACAACAGCGGTAGCAGTTGGTTCAAATAAGTTGACATAGTCGCCAAGGCCACCAATAAAGGAACCTGATAGAGCGGCAAATTCAATACTGTAATTGATATTGATTTTATTTAGGTCGATGTTGTTATTTTTCATAGCATTTAAGTAGTTTAGAGCAGGCATACCACCACGTCGACCAACTAGTATTTCTTTACCATATAAGTCATCAAGTTTAAATTCTTTAGAACAATCACGTGAGAGAATGAATTGGCCATCTCTTTTAGTGAGACCAGCAAAGGTAACAAGATAGTCTTTTTCGCCTCCCTCGTAGATGTAGATTGCTGATTCGGTACCAGCAAAGCCAAGGTCAACGGTGTTTGATAGAACGGCAGCGCTTACTTTGTCGGCGCCAGGGGTTAAAATAAGTTCAATATCAAGACCTTCATCTTTAAAGTAACCATTTTCGATGGCGACATAAAGTGGGGTATAAAACACACTGTGAGTAACCTCGGCGATTTTGATTTTGGTTAGATTTTTAGTTTCGTTATCGTTGTTATTTTTCTTTTTTAGAGAAAAGCATAAAACAATAATAACGATAATAATAAGTAAACATATGAATGTAATAATTTTCTTTTTCAAAATATTTTTCCTCCTTAAAATATCACAATGTATTATATTCAAAAGATGGTAATTTGACATTTTATAATTTACAAAGTTAGGGGTTATGTGGTAGAATAGTCATTAATTTTTGGGGGTGTTTTAGATGTTACAAGAAGAGAGAACTTTAATAGATATACTGTTAAAGAAGAGGGGTCTAGAACATTTAAGGTGTAATGGTTTATATTTAAGAAAGTATGAAGAAGTTTTGAGAATTTTAAATTTATCTTATTGGGAAGATAAGGAATATCAAGAGCTTTTGACGTCAAATATATGGCATAGTAATTATGAAGAAATAAAGGCAATATTAGAATTGTCATATTGGAAAGAAGAAAAGTATCGGGGTTTATTAGCTCCAAGTATATGGAATAGCAGTTGCGAAGAAATAAAATCAATTTTAGAATTACCATATTGGAAAGATGAAAAATATCAAGGTTTATTAACTTCAACAATATGGAACAGTAATAGTAAAAAAATAAAATCAATATTAGAACTTCCTTATTGGGATAATTCTATGTATAGTCATTTGTTAAAGCCATCAATATGGGTTTTTCCAGTAAAGAAGATAAGGGAAGTAATAGAGACTTTTGAAGAGCTTGGAATAGAGAAATATATATTGAGTGGACATCTTAGATTATCAGCATTACAGATAAAAG
>CANOGG010000096.1 GCA_947565485.1 uncultured Mycoplasma sp.
TATTGGAAGGGTTAGTACTTATTTAGGGGAATATTGTGCGAAAATAGAGGCTGAGGAGAGCAAATGGTGTGGAAAAAGTTTTAAGTCTTCTAATGTTGATTCTGCGAATCTTTTTGTAATTTATAATCTTAATTTAGGAAATACCTCATTGGGGTCGAATAATAGTTCTCAGCAAACAACACAGAATTTGTTTGAAGCCGGGAATGTTTTAGGAGCTGCTGGTTTACTTTCTTTGATGAATGGGATGATGTTTCCTCATTTAGGAGGAGCGACTTTAAATTCAGGAAAATCCTTTGGTTTTGGAGGTTTAGCGACGAATGGTTTAACAAATGCGGCGATAGCAGGAGGGAATGTGACTAATTCGGCAGAGTCGGCGTTAGGTGATAAAACAGGTTTAAATTCAGGAGGAAGTTCGGAAGATAGCGCAAGAAAATATTATGCAACAGCAAGTGGAGGTACAGTTGGAAAAACGATAACTTCGGGAGTTAAAGATATTTATGGAACAGGTGAGATGCAAGGTACTGGTAGTAGTCCTAGTAATGTAACTAATGGAACGATGGGTTCTATTATTAATGGCGTATTAGAGGGAAAAGATAAGGTAACAGATAGTCCTGGAGCTGAGGGATTAGATACAATTCTTAAAGATACGAATGTTAATTTGGGTAGTGTCATGAATGCGCTTGCTTTTCTTAGTTTGGCACGAGAGAATATGGGTAAAGATGTAAATGGTTATTGGGATGTGGGAATTAAATGCATGGAGAGTGAAAAAAATGCCATGAAAGAGGCAGAGATGCTTTATGAGAAAGAAAGAGAAGAGCAAGAGAGGCAAGTTACGGATTATGTTAATGCATTATATGAGAGTGAGAGTAGTGAACGATTAAAAGAGTTAGTTTTAGAAGCACAAAATAGAGAGGAAGTAAGACGTTACTTGGAGGCTCAAGGAATAAATATAACTGGGGCGGAAAATAATCTTGAAGATAAAGAATTGATTACGAAAATTATTTTGGGGGCGCATGCGGTTAATAGACAAGAGCAACTTAAAAATGAAGTGATGGCTAGTAATAGTGAGTATAAAAAATATGGTATTTTATCGAAGATGCTTAGTAGTGTTATTCAAAATGTAGGACCAATTAATACAGGAAGAGGCGAAGTTATCTATTTGTCAGGAAGAGATAATTCTTTTTGGAGTGGTTTATCGGAGGAAGAAGGGGCTAATCAAGCTTATAAAGATTTAGTGGGTTATTATGCGGAGGTTAAGGCTGGTGGTTATGATGATATATTGAAGTTGTTTAGTGGGTTAGTTGGAAGTGAAGTTATCGCTAGTCTAGAGAAAGATTATAAAACAGTACAAGTGGGAAATACAGTTATTGATGGAAAGATTGATAACTTAGGTGGGATAGACAATAGTAATGGAGATAATGTTACTAATAATATTCCTAGCGGAGACGTTAGTGTTGATGCAAGTATAACGGAAATTACACAACTTTTAAAACAGGTTATTTTGGATAGAAATAAGAGTCCAGAGGCTATTCAGGCTTATTATCAAGCGATAAGAGACTGTATGAAAGTAGAAGAAGAGGCTTTAAAAAAGGCAGAGGAATGGTATATAACAGTAAGTGGAGAAGATGCTAAATATATAAGTGATTATGTAAATGCCCTTTATCAGGTCTTTGATGATGGAGGAAAAGAGAAGCTAGTAGAACTTATTAATCAAGCAAAGGGATTAGAGCTTGGAATAGATGTGAACGACGCTTTAACGCGGATTCGAGATAAAGAGTTTGTGACAATGGTTGTGACAAGGATTAATGCACAGGGGCGGATTTTGAATTATAAAGAAGAAAATTTGAAGAATAGTGCTGCTGCAGAAAAAGCTAAAATACTAGAGGTAATGATAAGTAGTACAATTCAGTACAAAGGAAAGCTTGATTTGGGGTCAGATGAGTTTTTGAATATAAGTGTGGGAAGAGATAATTCATATTGGTCAAGTGTTAGTGAGAGTGAAGCTTATAAGACTGCGTATAAAGATTTGGTAGAGAGTTATTTTGTAGCGAAACAAAAAGGGTATAATGATATTTTAGAGAAATATGAGAAAGCTTTTGGTTCTAATATTATTAAGAGTTTAGACTCAGATTATCAGGCGATGCTTAGTAAAGGAATGACTGTGGCCGGACTTGATTACTTGGGAAGTATTGCTCCAATAGTAAAAAATGATGGAGTTTCATTAGGAGATACTTTAAAGGGAGAGATGCAAGATAAGATTGAGGGGTTAGATGATATAGAGGGAGTTCAAGATAATTTAGATAGTGAAGAAAAAAATCTTAGTAAAGAAGAGATATATGCAAAGATTGGCGAAGTTGATGATTTTGTTTATATGGTAGATACGATTGGGTATGCTAATTTGAAAGATGAAGATTTTGAGAAAGCTAATAAGTATATAGAAGTGATTCAGAATGAGGCTATCTATGGAGTGTTGGGTTCTGATTTGGTAAATGTTTATATGAAGTCATTAAATAGAATTAAGCAAATTAAAGATTACCGAGAGTTTATAAGTGGGACTTTAGTTAATAGTTATGCAAGTAAATTTGGGCCATATGTTAGTGTAGAGGCGGCGACTAAAGCAGGTGAGACAGTAGAGTTTTGTAATGCGGAAGAATTTGCAAAGTTAGGCTTTGATAGTGAGGTAATTGGATATAATGATGGGAAAAAGTCGTATGTGAATATTGAGGGAAATCCGACAAATATTAATTATACAAATATATCTCATGAGTTACTACATCAATTATCTTATAAAGAGAATGTTCAAGTAGGTGAGTATACTGTTGATAAGCAGGGGTTATGTCTTGGAACACAGTATGGAGGACTTAGTGAAGCAGTAACAGAATATTTTAATGAAATGATTGTGGGAGATAATTATCCGGGAACAGTTTATTCAGGATATCATGATGCGGTTAAAAGAATAAAAGAGTTAATAAGTTTAGGAATTTTGGATGATGAGATGCTTATTAGAGGTTATTTTTCAGAAGATACGCGAAATATGGATGATTTAGTAAATGCATTTTATAAATTAGATGAGGGTGATGGTTGGAGTATTGTGACAGATTTGTTTGATGAAGCAGTAAGTAGTGATATGACGGTTAGAAATAATGCTTTAGCAAAGCTTGATGGGATGATTGAAAATTGGAAGCTTAAAAATAGTTAGAGGTGAAGAGATGAAGAATGAGCAGTTGGTAGATGAGCTTTATGAGAGAGTGATTGATACTTTTTTGGAAAATGTTATTTATGAGAGGGAACTCTTGGCTTCAGCTTATAAAGATTATTTAGTTAGAGTTTACGGAGATATAGATATTGTTCAAGAAGAGTATAGTAAAGCTTTTGAGACTTTTAGTGCTTCACAAAAAGAAAAGTGGAAAAATGTTAGTGGGGAAGATAAGAAAAAAGAATTGGTTTTAGATGAATTTTTAGTGATTATTGGCGAGATTTCGGAGAAAGGATTTGAAGCCGCAAAGATAAAGAAATGGCAAAATATTGCTTTTGATAGAGAAGAGGGAGTTTTGGCGATAAATAAGCTTAAAGAAAATTTAGATAAAGTGCAAAATTATAATAAAGAATTGGCGAAAAATTTAGTTTCTGAGGGGATACTTGATTATAATTATGCGACGGGGGCTAGTGAAGTGATGAGTCTTAGAGTCGGTCGGAGTGGAAATATACCGAAACATTAAGGGAGGTTGGTAATAGTTATGATAGTAATAAATACGACAACTTTAAAAAATGGAATTAGAGAATTAGAAAAAGTAGAGAAGTATTATACGAGGAAGTCTAGTACTTTTTCAAGAGGGTCTTTTGGAGTTAGTGCCTCACCAAATTTAGCTAATTATTTGGGAAAGATTCAGACAATATATCAAAGTATTGCAAGTAATATACAGGTTATTAGTTCTTTTTTGAGAGATTATACTAATGATGTTGAGGGAGTGGAGAACCTTTCGTCTGGTAGGGGTGGATATATAGATGTATCTAGTGTTAATGCGAAAGTTAGTAGTTATAAGAATTCTTTAAAGAAAGCAAAAATGGTTGATAATACTCTACCTTTTAAAGTTAATACCTTATCTTTTAGTGGAAGTACAGCGGGTAAAAATAACTTTGGTCAGAATGGGGGAAATTTGAATACAGAAATGAGTGCTGGGAATGCTTCTTCACAGGGACTTTTTTCTACTTTTACAAATGATAGTGGTGGTTATGTAGCAACGGGAGCTTCTATTTTAGGTGGTTTGAATATTGGAGGACTTAGTTTTGTTACAGCACCAGCATTGGGACTTTTATATAGTCAAAATAATAGTGTAAAGAAGTCAGGACCTTTTACAACAATTGGGTTATTTGAAAATGGGGTTCTTAATAGTAATTTGTATAAAGGGTTTAGTGTAAGTCATGGGACAAAGGCAAGTTCGATAACAGCAACGGTTGATAAGTCAATAGGTAGTAATGGAGTTGCTAGTTCGACAGAGAAAGTTGATATGCTTTATGAGGCAGTTACTACAGGGGGAAATGAGTCTTTAGATGCGACTAAAAAGACAGTTACTGGGGAGGCAGTATCGGTAACAAAACAGGAAAAAATTGTAGCAAATAAGACGGAAACAATAAAAGAGGGAGTTTCAAAACCAGTAGAGGTGATAAAAGAGTCACAGGTTAGTTCTAAACCAGTGGAAAGTGTTGGGGAAACGATTGTCCCACCAATTACGAGTAGTTTAGATACTGTGGATAATTTAGATTCTATTGAGGTTTTAGATGTGCCGACAGAGACTCTTACACCGCCAGTAACACCAATTATAACTGAAACAAATACTCAAGAGGTAGTAACGCCAGACGTAGAGCCTGTTTTACCACCTGATGGACCAATAGCAGATACAGGAGAAGTAGATGTTGTAACACCGGTTACGACACCAGAGGTAAGTGTTGATACATTCTCAGAGACATTAGATTATAGAATGACTTACTATTATCCAGGAGATAATTGTGCTAGTGGAACAATCACGGCATCAGGATTATCTACTAAAGATTTTACGCTTAATGATAGAGGATGGTATACTTATGATGGTAAACTGGTTGTAGCGACAGCAAATAAAGCTTTAACAAAGGGTAAATGGGCTAAGAAATATGGGAGTAGTACACAGAGGATGTATAATCTTTATGATGAGTTAACACTGGAGATTGATGGTGTTGATTATCCAGCGATAGTCTTAGATATGTGTGGAGCAGCGATGAAAGCAGCAAAGGTTGATTTATTTGTTAAAGATAGAAAGTCAGGACTTGATACTCAAATTAAAGTTAAGATAAAGTAATTACGAAAGATAAGTCTGCCATTAAATTGGTGGGCTTTTTTTAGTGTCGAATTTTGTCGACCGAATTTTCTTGATGTTTAGAGATTTTTGGTGTATGCTGAATTTAAGCGCTTTAGAAGAATAATTGGGCAAGGCTAGAAGATATAAAAAAATAACAGGAAGAGAGAAAAATTATGAAAAAAGAAAAAACCCCAAAAT
>CANOGG010000097.1 GCA_947565485.1 uncultured Mycoplasma sp.
ATTTATTACTGAGTAAAAACGAAGCCATCTATCTTCTAAAAGATCAAAAAAAAGTCACTACTATTGAACAAGAAATAAGTAATTATATCACTCACATTGATGAACATGATGAAGACTATTTCACAAATTTAGAACTATCTAATTTAGAAAAACTAAAATCTGAAACAACCGATGTAATTGCTCTATCTCGCTATGACGCCAAAATTAAACTAAATAAATACCGTCTCGAAAATAAAGTTCCCTATAATCCTTCTAATTATCTCCACCAAGCCCTCGATTTTATCAATACTAATCTCTTTGAATACCAAAACTTAGAAGCCATGGAAGTTTTAACTAAAGCTGAACAAAAAAGACAAACTTTCCTAAAAGAAAACATGCTCAAAAATGAATATATCCTAAAAAATAAATTAGATATTAATAATAACGCCACTCTAAGAGGAAGTCTCATCAATTTTGCCTCCGAGTTTAGTATCTTTATTTTAATCTATATCATTTTAATAAGTGGTCCTATCGTTAGTGAAGAATTTAACAAAGGCACTATCAAAAACCTTTTAACTCTTCCTTTTAAGCGTTCCAAAATCCTTTTATCCAAATATCTCACCGTTATTTTAATGCTTCCTCTAATAATTATAGCGATGTTCCTAATCAATCTTATTATTGGCACCATTATTTTTGGCCCGTCTTCTCTAAGTATTCCTATTGTTTTATACCACCACACCAAAGAAATAATCACGATAGAAAATGTCTTTAGCTATAATTTTAAACTCTTACTTAGTGTCGTCCCCGAATACTTGACGCTTGCAACGTTTTCCTTTGCTCTAAGCACCATTACATGCCAAACCTCATCCGCGGTAACACTAACCTTTATGCTTTACCTAATTGGCAATATCATTCGTACTCTTTATTTGACTTACCAAATCAAAATTCTCAAATTCTTTATTTCTCTTCATTGGGACTTTAGCTACTTAGTGAATCTCACTCCTAATGAATTTAAAATCAAACCTCTCGTCTCTCTTAGCATCGTCGTCCTATATATTATTGTCATTTTATGTCTAACTTTTATTTATTTTCACAAAAAAGATGTAAAAAATATTTAAAATTAGTTATAATAAGAAGTAGGTAGTGATTTATATGAAGTACAACAAAAAAAATACCAAATTAAATGAAGAAATTCCAGAAATAAAAGAAGAAAACAAGGAAGTAGAAACTCTCAAAGTTTCTCTTGAAACTATTCTTAAAATAGTCATTACATCTCTTTTAGTTCTTTTAGTCTTACTAAGCCTCATTTTAGGTCGTAAAAAACCTATCACCCAAGCTATGATTGAAAAAACACCAAACTTAGATAATATCATATCTGATATCAAAAAAGAAAATGAAGAACTAACCCTCGACTATGAAAGTACTACAGTAAAAGAATTTACTAGCCTCGTCTTTAGTAGTGAATCTCTTCCCAAAGAAGATGTCAAAGGCGAAGATGATTCTAAGATTTATAAAAGCGTCATTATTGATACTAAAACTGGTAAAGAAATAACTTTTCAAGACCTCATCAAAAAAGATAAATTAAAAACATACCAAGATAAAGAATTAGAACTTTTAAATGCTAAATATCCAGAATTTATAGCCACCAGTATCACTGAAAATTCATCAGGCTTAGGCCATAAATTATATTATGTCAAAGATTATGAAGTTATTGTTTTCTACTACGATTATGAAATACCTTATGACTACGACGGAGCCTTAACTCTAACTATCAATTATCAAGAAATCAAAGATTACTTAACTTTTACTCCTAGCCTCGATGTTGCTTATCAAAATGAATCTGGATATGAATATTCTCCAGATAAAAAGGCTATCGCTCTTACCTTTGATGATGGTCCTAGCCGAACTTATAACCCTAAAATCTTAGAAGTCCTCGAACAAAACAAAGCACATGCCACTTTCTTTATGGTTGGCAATATGATGGACTCTTGTGGTAAATGTATTCTAGACACTTATAAGTCTGGTAATGAAGTAGCAAGTCATACCTATGAACATATGAATATTAGAACTAAGAGTATTGATAAAGTAGCAGAGTCTCTCTTTAAAGTAAATAACATTTATAATAGTGTAACGGGCGATACTATCAAATATCTTCGACCTCCCTATGGTGCTTATAATAAAACTAACCTTGAAAATATCAATATGCCCCTTATTTTATGGGACTTAGACACTGAGGATTGGCGTTACCGTGATATCGACCATATCGTGGACTATATTCTAAATAACGCTCATGATGGTGGCATCATTCTCATGCACGAACTTTACGAAACTAGCTATGAAGCCCTAAAAGTTGTTTTACCCAAACTCTATGCTATGGGCTACCAAGTAGTAAGCGTAAGCGAACTAGCCCAGTTAAAAAATAGAACCTTAGAAGCAGGTAAAGCTTATCTCTCTTTAAGGTAGTCCAATATCCGGTAACTCATCCCCCCGGTTAAACTCTACAAAGAGGGTAATAATCCCCCCGAGTAAAAACAAAAGAGCCGCAATGAAAGAAGCGTGTGTCATAATCACTTCTTTTTTTGTTGCCTCGTTTCTTAAAACTGTTATATCTTCATAATTAATTAAAATAAAATACAAATAAATAAAAAAAGCCACTATTGCAATCCCCATATTAATATATCGAAATTTATTTTGGTCTTGCTTATTCTTACTAAATAAAAACTGCCTCTCATAATAATCTGAAACTAACGCCATAATCGCAATAAATAAATATATAACCCAAATAAAATCCTCTCGCCTTAGTCTTTGTAACTTAACTCCTATACTCATACTAAAATATATGTCATAAATTACTTAAATACTTCTAGTAAAATTAAAAATAATTTGCTATACTTAAAATGGTGATAATAAAATGCGACAAGAATTAAAAAATAAATATTATAAACTCTTAAGTTATCCTAATAATATTGCTAAAATCAATGAAATATTTACTAAAATTGATAATTTAATTTTAACTTCCGATGGCCTCTATAATAATCAAGAACTCTTAAACTTCATTGAACCATTAAAAGATATTGAAAGTCTAATATATAATGCTTTAAAATTAGATATCGAGAAGGGTGTTTTTAGATGACTAAAGAAGAATTTTTAACTAAAACCCAAGAAATACTAGCTCATCATAATTTTACTTCCGAAGCTAAAGAATATCTCCTTGAATACTTTGAATATCTTTTTGAGAATTTAACACTTCCCCAATTTTTAAGCGAAAATAGAGATATCTATCTAAATAAATATCTCAAAACTTTAGAAAAAATAAATAGCTTTAAAATATATACTGCCAGTGATATCAATAATTTCGCTGACCCCGCTGCCACCGAATTTCGTAAAAGTATGGTTGAGGTTGAAGAACAAAATGGTTCTTATCTTCTAACTAATAATGGTTTTGTTTCTAGCCCTAATAACACCGGTAACTATGAATGTAATACTTTGGGCTTTGCCTTACGGAGCACCTGTGAAATTAATGTTCTTGAACTTCAGGATAAAGCCACTCGTACTTGCACCTATCATCATGAACTAACCCATCAAACCGAAGGGGAGTATCCTTTTTTAATCCCCACCAATTTGCCTTTAGCAACTGAAATTCGAAAATCATTAATTGAAGGTCGCGCCTCTTTTAACGAAAGTTTAATAAGTATTCCTAAAAATTATATCGTTACAGAAGCTCTCACTGAAAATAATCAAATATTTAATATAGTAACCAACAGCTCTTATTGTTTTTATAAATGGATATATTTCCTACTTGTTAGCCTATATGATTACGAAACAATAGAGGAATTAAGCCAAAACACTTCTCTTAATTTCAACTCTCTAGACTATCTAAGAACTAAATTTCCCAATGTTGATACGAACACAATCTTTGCTCATTTAACCTATATTTTATCATGCTATCATAACATTTCTAAGAAAGAATTTCAATACGCAATCCAAACTTATGCCAATCATTTATCATTCTCTTATGACGGAAACGAAATAAATATAGAAAACACCACCGACCACCTTACCAGAGTTGAAAAATATATTTCCCACTTAAAAAAAGAATTAGCCTCATTAGAAGCAAAACTAATCAATCCTGAAATTTTAACTCGTGAATACAATACAGCTATTTCCATGCTCCAAACAACAATTTCTTCATACATTGATATAAATATGTTTCGTAGAAAGCAAAACAGAACATTAATGTTACTTATAAATAGAGAAATAAAAACAAGAACAAATGTAAGAAAAGTGGTAAGAATATATTTTTCAAAATGGCGAATAGAAGAATATTTTAGAGCCAATAAACAAGAATATGTATTTGAAAAATATATGGTAAGAACACTTGAATCAATATAAACTTTAAATATGATAGTAACGATGCTTATGGGATATTTAGGAACAATTGCAGAAAAAATAAACATAAAATATTAGGTTTGAAATTGAAGCGAATCATTAAAATAAAAACCTATAGTTAAGTAAATTATTAAAAATAGAAAAAAGAAAGCGAGCGAGAGATACCGAACAATTAAGTTTGGACTAAAAAACTTAGTATTAATTATCACAATTTTATTAAATTTTTTTGTGTCTTTTTCAAAAAAACTAGCTTTTTTCCAAGAAATGTGGTACAATATACAACAAATTGAATAAAAAAAGGGGTGAGGTATATGCGTAAAAGAGAACTAATTGGCTTAACAGAAACCATTTTATCTACTAAAGATTTCTCTCCTGAAGCCAAAATATATCTCGCTGATTCTCTCTTACAAATCTATGATAATTATAGTCCACCAATTTATATTCCTACAACCAAAGATGAATACATTTCTAAGTACTTAGAAGTTCTAAATTATATTCGCGTTTTTGAAATATATAGTATCAAAGACTTTAATAAAGATAATGATGTCGCTGAGTTCTTCCGTCGTCATATCAAGAAATCTCAAGGGAACAATGGTACTATTGCTCTTGTAAATGGTGAATTTATCGAGACTAAAAATGGTGAATATAAATGTTTATGTAATGGCGCTGCTAACTCTAGTAACAAAGAAATATATACTCTTGAAAATTTTGATTCTAATATGCGTACATCTACTATTATTCATGAAATGACTCATCTCCAAGAGGGGATAGCACCATTTCTTGTGAAATCAAGCATCCCTTATTCTTACCAATTCCGCCTCATGTGTCGTGATGGTCGTGCGGCGATGAATGAATCTTTCCTAAATTTAAACCGCTCTAATATTTATTATGACACTCTAGAAGATGGTGAAAAAGAATATACTATCAAGTCATCAATTTCTTACCCGTTATATAGTTTCCTCTACAAAGTTTTAGTTTTACTCTTTGGTTATGAAACTATGGAACAATACGCTAAAAATAATTATTACGAGCTCGACATGTTAGAGGACTTAAAAAGAAAATTTCCTCATATCAATGTCGAAGAAGTTTATGCCAATATTATCTACATCTTAAGTACTGTTCCTGGCGAGTCTAAGCTAAACTATACCG
>CANOGG010000098.1 GCA_947565485.1 uncultured Mycoplasma sp.
TTTATTGGTAGATAAAATGGTATGGATACCCTACTTTGTCGATATTGTTTAAATTAAGGTTTAAGTCATGGGCTAGTTTTAAAAGCTTGTCATACTCCGATTAGGCAGTAGTATCATATTTTTTAACTTCAATTTCAATAAAGTGCCCTAGCCTTTCAACTTTGTCGAGGGATACCTCGTATTTGTCTTGGTAAAGATAGCTTTTGCGAGATTTTTGGACTTCGGCTATTTTCTTTAAGTTTAGAATAGTAAATATTTGAGTGAGATTTTGGCTATTATCAATCTCAACTTCGTATTCATCGCAGTACATGTTATTATGCCAATTTTTATAATTGAGAATTTTTTTATTGCCACGTTCACCAATACGAAGCCATTCATTAATCATTTGGCCCTTTTCTTTTAAAAAAGGACGATGGGTTGGTTCGAAGTAAGTATCTTTTTGCGTAGATTCAGTTAAAAATCGGGCATTCTTTTGAAAAAAAGTATCAAGGGTGGCATATAAAGAGGCGGATATTTTGATTTTGATTTCAGTTTCAATGGTATTTTTGGGAATATCACCATAGATTAGGTAACTAGCACTGCATTCTAAAACTTCACTTAATTTGACAATTAATTCGAGATTAGGTTCAGTACGGTTAGATTCCCAACTTGAAATGGTTTTATTACTCACAAATAGTTTTGATGCAAGGTCATTTTGGCTCCATTTCTTTTTTTCGCGGAGTTCTTTTAGGCGTAGTCCAAGGTTCATGTTATCACTTCCTATTAGTATTATAACATGAAATATTAATAATTTGGTTCTACATTTTGGAGACTCGTTAACCCATACTTTTTTTGATGTTTAAGACACGGTGAGATATTTCTTGATATAAGTCTTTATTTTCATCATAAAAATGGTCAAAGATATCTTTATTATTTTGGCAAATAAGTTTAGCTTGGGATAGTAATTCTTTTTCGTCACTAAGGCTTAGACTAGGATATTTTTGGCCTATGTTATAAAGGGCTTTTAGAGAAGCTTTAAAACTGTTTAAAACAAAGGTTGAGGCGTAACTTATAGGTATTCTCTCGCTGGGAAAGTTTGGATTGTGTAAGATATTTTTAGAATCACCTTTTAATTTTAAAATTTCATTATTCGTGGGGTCTAAATAATAGCTAAGGCCATTTTGAGTGGCAAATGTTATTGCATGATTGCTAAATATTTTAAATAATAATTTTTTATTTTCGTGAAATTCTTGGGAAAGTTCAATATTTTCTCCCTGGTCATCAACTAAAATATTAATAAGTTTTAGACCAAAATTATAGAGTTCTTCTTCGATTAAGTTTTCTTTACACCAACTTAGAAGTTCTTCTTTGGTATGTCTGGGTTCAGGCAGGATTTCAAAACTTATCGTATAATCACCAGTAGTGACACCTAAATTCTGGGCTTCGATACCTATGGTTGTAAGAATATCCGAAAACATTGGTGATATGTGGCGACAGACGCCCATGCCAGTAAAAATGTTAACACCAGGAAGATTTTCAATATTACGACTTTGCTCGGAAGAAAACTTAAAGGTTTGGTCTTGGGATAGATAACCATGGTATAGTAAATAATTAAATAGTGTATGTATTTGGATAGGGTTTTCAAAATTAAAAGTTTGGTTTAACTTTTTATAGTTTTGGAGAAATTTGTTATATAAAGCTTTGATTTCTTTAATATCGCTCGTGTAATAATAGGCATTAGAATAAGATAAAAATAGAGAAGATGATAGTAAAAGACTGGCGAAGTAACTTGCAATAGTAGAAAGATTAGGATTATCAGATAGTAATAAGTTTTTTCCTAAAATTGTTCCAAAACCGGATGTTAGAAAAATTTTTTCAAGTTTTTTATAGGTATTATAATCTATATTATGAAATATCTTGTCATATATATTTGGCATATTAGCATCTCCTTTTTTAGTTATGGTATATAATAACATAACAAGGAGTTTTAGTCAAGAAGTTTTATTTAGATATATTCCAATCTTCGTAAGGGTCATAACCTTGTTCTTTTTCCCACTTAATATGATTATCACGGGCGTTTTTGATAGCAAGGCAACCATTATTAGAGGTGGCACTAGCGCCATCAGTGACAACAAAAAATGGTAAATTATATTTCCCAGCAAGTTCTTTTACTTCTTGGCAAAACATTCTGGCTTTTATAATTTTAGTTTCTTCATTATTCATAGATATTCTCTTTCTATTTTTAACCACCAAAATATATTTGTTTGATTTTCTCTTGAAGTTTTGGGGTTATATTATATTCATTTTGGCCTTCTTTAATTTTAGAGGGAACAACTGAATCGATATAACAGTAAGGACATAAAGCTGTTTTTTGATAGTCAATCCACTCTTTGATATCTTGATAGATAAAAGTTTTACCACAATAAAGGCAGAGACATTTTTGATATTTTTTTAAGAGATGCTTATTTTTTTGGCAATAACTATATATTAATTCGAGATTATTCATCAAGAAAATATTCTCCTTTTTAATATAGGAATTATAGCATTAATTGAAATAAGCTTTTCATCTCTTATTATTAAAATTAGGCGAAAATAATGTTTATCTAAACGTATTAGATTGCAAGTAAAATTGTTATTTATAATAGACCTCCATCCTATTTTATCTTTATATAAAATATCACTGACATAGTCTTTGATGTTTATTTTGTTTTTTTCTTTAGTAGCTTTAAAATCTTCTTTCGAGAATATTAGTTCTAAACCAATAAATATTTCATCATTAATGTTAAAAGTAATAAATGGAGCTAGACCTTTTCTTATTTTATCAGAAGTATAATAAGAAAATTTACCCCAAGTTATTTCAGTTTTATGAGTTTCATATTTTTTATTATTTATTGTAATCATAGTTCTTTATCCTCCTATTTGGGAGTTTTTGAATTCCGTAATTTTTTTAGAATAAGACTGTTTTATATTTTTAGTAAAATCATAGGAAAATTGGTCTAAATATTCTAAAACTAAATAAATATGATTATCAAAGTCAGGGTCTTTATCAATGTCTTTTAAATATTTGGCGACCAGTTTATTTCTATTTATCCTTTTGACATAAAAATTTAGAAGATTAGTGGAGCCAATTTTTTCTTGGCCAGATTTCACAATTGATACTAAATATTCCCGAGAAGCGGCCGCGCCAATAAAGCCTTGGTCGAACATGAGGAGAATACAACCGATAAATATTTTATCAGTGCCATCTCGGGGTAAAGTTTTTTTAGTAAACTCTATTAAGGAAGTTATTTCTTTACTCTTAGTATATTCGTCAGAAAAAATTTGTAAGAATTTATTTATTATCATCTTATTTTAAGCTTTCTTTGAGTATTTTATTAAAGACTCTTCTTCTCTCTTGCTAAAGTATAAGGCTTATCTTGCACTTCACTTAAAAATTTGAAAGTTAAGTCCTCGCTTTCTTCTTGTTTAATATGGTTATTTTGATAGGTCATCAGCGCTTTATCATCAGCAATATCAATGGAAACAGTATTTTGGTTTAACCTTGGTTCTTCTTTAGGAGTAAAGACTTTTATCCTCGCATTACTTTCATTATAATAATTGGTAAAGTTATCATAGTGAATAATTTTAAAACTTTTTAAATCTTCAAACTGTGTACTACAGATATTATATACCTCATCACCAATCATAGTTAAAATAGACATGTATCTAATCTCCGCTAAACTAAATATTAGTTTCATTAATTCATCAATATTTTTTCCATTCACATGTTTATTAGTGGTTATGGAAGCTATATAGTTTTTTATTTCAGCGATGCCATCGCCAGTTATAATTTTTTCTCTTTTTTTAATTTCAGCAAATTCCGCATCAGTTAATAATTGGGGTCTTTTTTCCATTATTGCTAAGTAAAAATCATTTAATTGTTTTGAAAGAAGAATTTGATTGATTTCTTCTTTAGAATATTTTTTAAACATAATTTTATGCCTCCCTGCTTTCTTTTGGTATTTTTAATTGTTATTCTAAAGTTATATTTAATTTTCCTTTAGTAATTATTATTCTAACATACATTTTTTTATTTGTCAGTTTTTTTAGATTAATTTAAGTTTTTTCAATTTATTTTTGGAAGTTGTTTTCGTTTAGTACCCTCTTTACATTATTTTTATAACTAGTTAAATGGTAAAAAAATTACATTTTAAAACGATAGTTGGTGGTTGCTTTTAGAAATTGTTAAATATTAAAAAAACGTAAATACGAGGCTAAATGTAATCTGCTGACTAAAATAGAAGTTAAACAACTTTTTTATTTTAAATTATATTTATCTGAAAAATATTTTAAACTTACTTCTAAAATAGTATTACCATCATTTAAAACTCTACTTTTGTCATTTACATATTTTAAAAGTTCATTTTGTTTTTTTGTTTCAATTAAATATCTACCTACAACTTTAAATAAATCATATCCATTATAATCTTCTGTTTTTATATTTCCTTTAGAAAACTCCAAATCATTCATATTAGGCAATCGTTGACTGTTTTTCAAATTCATTATAATTTCTAAAAATTTACCATTTTTAATTAATTTTTCAGTTGTACCATCAAAATTTCCAACCAACGATTCGTCAAGCCAGACAATTCTTTCCATATTATTTTTATCATATATAAATTTTTGAAACAATAAATGAAATGACTCATGAGCAAGAGTGCAATACCTCTCATATATATTTTTAGGATTTAGTAATATTTGTGTTTCTCCATTTGATAACTCCTATAAATATTGACTTTGTCAATTTTCAAGTGTGTTTACTAAATTGTCATAATTTAGTTATATTTATTGTTATATAGCTATTAATTTGTTATAATTAAAGGAGAGAAACTTAATTGTTGAGTGCTTGCCAACTTTCTTATGAAAGGAGGCTTGATATTATGAAGAAAAAAGATTTATTAATCTCATTTCTAATATTAATAATCATTTTATTAATAGTCTCTTTAATGATTCTATGTATAAAGAAATAGCACTCAATCTAGCATAGATTAAGTGCTTGACCATTTACGGGTAAGTACTCAACTCGCCAAAGTTAAGTATTCCCTTTTTTATTTTATGCAAGTTCCCTTGACATATTCATAATATCATAAAAACGACTTTTTTACAAGTCGTTTTGTTATTTTAACCCGAAGTTCGAGTTTCCTATCAATCTGGTGCGTGTAGTAACCACGTTTACAATTACTTTAATTTTTGAATATATATGTAATATTCATACAAGAAATCATAATTTTTTTTAATATAATCAATGTTATTTTCTATAATTTTAGTAAGTATTGTATTAGCACAATAATTATTTTTATCCATCAATATAGATATTTTTTTGGGGGGGATAACTTTCCCCGAATATGTATGCATATTCCAATATTCCATTTTAACATTTTTAATATCACTATCACTTGGATATAATAATT
>CANOGG010000099.1 GCA_947565485.1 uncultured Mycoplasma sp.
GTTCAATGTAGTTTAAATTCGTTTTATTAATTTTTCTAATATTACCATTAATAATAGTAGGTGTAGTATTACAAAAACTACATATAAATTCCATTTTATTCTTTAATTCATTATCAATTTCTAATTCTTTCTTTGTAATAGTTACCATTTTATCTGTCCTCCTTTACTTAAACAATTAAAAAGTACCAACTTCTTATTTGAAATTGATACTTATATATTTAAGTCCTAAACTATGAAAGTCTGGACAGATTGCTTACTGGTGCTTATGGTGGGACTTGAACCCACACGAGTTTGACCTCGCCAGATTTTGAGTCTGGTGCGTCTACCAATTCCGCCACACAAGCAATTGATGGCTTAATTATAACATTTTTTTTAAAGTTTGTATAGTGAGTTGTCAAAAAATATTATTTTTGGTAGAATTAGGTTGGAGGTTATTATGACAGTAATAGAGAAAAAGCAAGAAGATATAAATGGAGTGACGGGTTTAGTAGATAAGCAGAGAATAGCGAGAGATTATTTGCTAGAGCAAAGAAAAAAGTTAGAAGATACTCATGCTAAAATGGAGGCAGAGATAGAGAAAGCTAAGAACGATATTGTAAAATCATATCGGGGGACATTTGAGGAAATTGATGTAGATATGAAGAAAATACAATATGATGTTTTGGCAAAGTATAATGAATTAATAAAGAAGTTGTCAATAATTGATGCGGAGCTTATGGGACGAGCAATAGAGAAATTAATAGAAATGGTAGATAACCGAAGTTTTAAGTTTCAAGATGTGGTTTTAAATACTTTTTATCTTGAACATAGTGTTTGGGGAGGTCAGGGCTATGAAGTATCATACGAAAAATATTATTTTATAGTTGTTGATGAGGAATGTATAAAAGAACAATATGATTGGTCTTATGATGAAAGTAGCGAACTTGATTTATTAGTAGAGCAGAGTAAAGCTATTGTATTGGGTAGGCATGATTATCTTGATAGATTTATGAGATGTTATACACTAGAAAATGGAAAAGTAACTTCAGATATTGAGGTTGGTAAATTTGATTATGTGGAGAAATTTATTCAGTTTGTAGTTCAGTATCGTTTCATAAATAATTTAGAAGTTTTTGGTGAAGAAGAAATGACACTGGCGTTACAAGAGTTTGTTGTTCAAAATAAAGAAGAGATATTAAAAGTGCGCAATTCACGGTTTGATGGAGAGGTAAGTAATTTAGTTTTAAGGAGGAATAAGATTGATAGAGTTAAAGATTAAAGGAGTTTATAAGCATTTTAAGGGAGATTATTATATGGTAGAAGATGTGGTATATAATTCAGATACTTGTGAGAAAATGGTTGCATACCGAGCTTTATATGGAGATAATAGAGTGTGGGTAAGACCTTATGATGATTTCTTAGGAGAAGTTAATAAAGAGGGGCAAAAATATCGTTTTGAATTTCAGGATATTAAGAGTGTTAGAGATAACTATTAAAGTTAGAGAAAAAAATATTCGTAATTCTAGGGCTTTTGCGATATAATATAATAGTGATTAGTATGATGATTATTTTTGGTTTGTTAATTTTACTGTTTAGTATGTGGGCATTTTTAGTATTAAATAAAAAATGTGATAAGATAGATAGTAAAGTTTATGAGAAAATTAAGTTTAGAACAGTTAAAACAAAGATTTTACAACGCCTAACTGATTTGGCTGATACAAAATTCTTTGTTCTTTTTTCCGTTTTGATAATTATAATTGGGCGAAATAAGAAGGCTTTAGTAATAGTGAGTTTATTAATTATAGATGCTTTAATTATAGAGGTACTTAAGAGAATTTTTAGGAGAGAGAGGCCTAACATTAAGAGATTAGTGGAAGAGACAGGTTATAGTTTTCCCTCAGGGCATATGACTAGTGCGACTTGTTTTTATGGTTTTATTATTTTTTTAGTAGTGATAAGTGGAATGGTTCTAGTTTGGAAAGTAGTTTTAAGTTTGGCCTTAAGTTTGTTTATTTTGGTAATTGGATATAGTAGAATTTATCTTGGAGTGCATTATTTTAGTGATGTAGTGGGTGGTTTATTAGTTGGTAGTGCTTATCTTACAGGGTTTATCTATGTGGTTTTTCGGGTGCTTACTTTGTTTTAAAGTGTCTAGTTTGGTAAATATTAGTTGGTGTTTCATTAAACTAGTGCTATAATTAGAATAGGTGAAGTAAATGGCACAAGTAAAATCACAGAAAAATAAGATAATGCCTTTTTTTAAATATTTAACTTTTATCATGGTAGTTCTTACGATGGTTACTTTAGGTTTGTTTAAATTTATAGATATTTTGCCGGGGGAATATTTTTTGATACTGGGAATTATTTTAGGAATGATTGTTTTTTTTATCGCGAGATTGGTGTTAACAAGAAGAGGAGTAAAAAAGAGAATGCTTGGAACGGTTCTCTCGATATTGTATGTGGCTATTTTGATGCTTGGGATTGTTTATGAATTAAATACGATAGATTTTCTGAAGAAGTTAGGTTTTAATAATTATAAGACAGAGAATTATAGTGTGTTGGTGCTAGCAAATGGTAATTATAAGAGTATTCGTGACTTGGAGGGGAAAAAGCTTGGGTGCATGGATCTCGGTACAGATGGTTATAAGATGGCAGAGGATAAGCTTAAGAAAAAAGTCAGTGTGGAATTTGTTAACTATGATGATGTAGAAAGACTTAAGAATAAATTTGTGGAAAGAGAAAATGATGGTTTACTAATTGAGAACTCAATGCTTGATATGATACAAGAAGATGATGAAGAGTTTGCTAGTAAGTATAAAGTAATTTATGATTTGGCGATAGATATAGAAACGAAAGATATATCAAAGAATGTGGATATTATTAAAGAACCGTTTAGTGTTTATATTTCAGGAATTGATACTTATGGGAAGATAAGTAGTGTTTCAAGAAGTGATGTAAATATGGTAATTAGTGTTAATCCTAAGACTCATAAAGTGTTAATTACATCGATTCCTCGAGATTATTATGTAGAGTTGGCTGGTAAAAAAGAAAAAGATAAACTTACGCATGCGGGAATATATGGGGTTGATATGAGTGCCCAGACAATTGAGAAATTACTTGATATTAAAATAAATTATTATATTAAAGTTAATTTTTCATCACTTATAGATATTGTCGAAGCTTTAGATGGAGTTAATGTGTATTCAAAGTATGATTTTATTTCAAGAGATGGTTTTAAGTATAAGAGTGGTTATAATAGTTTGAGAGGAGATGCGGCTTTATCATTTGTACGCGAGAGAAAAGCTTTTGGGGGAGGAGATAGAGTTAGAATCGAAAATCAAGCGGCGATGGCACATGCTTTAATAGATAGAGTGTTAAGTCCAAGTATATTAGTGAAGTATAATACACTACTTAAAACTTTGGGCAATTCATTTGTGACGAATTTTAATATGGAGGCTGTAACAGATTTCATTAAGATGCAGATTGATGAGAGGTATAAGTGGGAAATAGAAGATATTTCTTTAAATGGGTCTGATAGTTATGAATATACTTATTCTTATAAGGGTGCTAAGTCTTATGTGATGATGCCAGATATGGAAACGGTAGATAAAGCAAAAGAAAAGTTAAAAGAAATATTAAATAAGTAGGGCAACTTAAGGTTAGATTAGGTTGCTTTTAGTTTTAGATGAGAGAGTTATATAGCCAATAGTCAAGTAGCTAATATCTTGTTATGATAAGTTAGAAGGTGATAAAAAGAATAATGAGGGGCGAGTGTTCGAGAATTGATTTGGTAGTTTTGGCACGACTTTGTGATTATCTTAAATGTGAAGTGAGGAATATATTTGTGTATAAAATAAAGGGAGATTGACTTTTTTCTTGAATATTTATTGAAAAAAAAATTAATGTATGGTATCCTAATTATATATAGTAGGAGGCATTTTAAATGAAAAATGAATATAGTAAATATTTACCAATTGGAACAGTGGTAATGTTAAAGAATGGAAAGAAGAGACTTATGATTACGGGTTATGCATCAGTAGATGTAAGTAAGAGAGATAAAGTTTATGATTATTGTGGATGTATATATCCGGAGGGAGTAATTTCAACAGAACAAACTTTTTTGTTTGATCATGATAATATAGATAATGTTTATTGTGTTGGTTATAGTGATGATGAACAAAAAGAGTTTACAGCGAAGCTTTTGGAGACTTTAACACCAGAGAAAATTAATAGTTTGCTTAATGATTCTAAAGTAAATTCTGAAGGTTAGAGTATGGATGAGGCGTTTATAAGTAGTGAAGATATAGAGAAATTGTATCCTAATAATTATGATATAAATGTTTTAAAATCTTATTTTTTAATGGATGATAATCTTAATTTGACTTTTAGTTATTATTATTCATGGTATAGAAAATATTTAGATACTTATTTAAAAAGAGTACTTAATCTCGCAGAATTGAATGATAAGATACGGAGTTTAAATGTTGGAATAGAAACAGATAGTCTGTATAAAAAAATTTCAAGTTTAGATTTAGATTATGTATATGTGAGGAATAATATCTTTTTAGATAGATTAAGTGTAGAAGAGTATGGGCGCTTTAAAGAAAGTTATACTACTAGAAATGAAGCGGGGATACTTGAGATAGTAAAAGAAACGTTTAAGAGACTCATTAAGTTTGAAGTTAATTCTAATGATATGATGTTAGTTAATTATGAGCCGGATATTTTAGAACTGGCTGCTTATAATAATGCGCTTGTTATAGAAGTGATGGCGAAAAACACAGAAGAAGTACGGAATGTTTTGGCTGAGTATAGAGAAAAGTATAAAAAGATACTTAAGATTCCGGTTAGTATATTTATTAGAGATACTAATAGCATTTATGATTCACTTGAAGTTGTCAATTTGGAGAATTTGAATTTGAACATAGAAAAGCAGGATGCGTTAATGGTGCTACAGTATCCAAAGTTTTTGCCGATTGGGTCAGTAGTGCTATTAAAGGGTGGTTGGAAGAAAGTAATGGTTATAGGGTTTGCTCCTAGGGATAAAGAAAGCAATAAAACTTATGATTATATTTCTTGCTTGTATCCAGAGGGAGTGATATCTAATGATTTTAATATTTTGTTTAATCATGGAGATATAAAGAAAATATATGCGATTGGCTTAAAAGATGTGGATGAAGAGGCATTTATGAGTAAGATATTGGATTTGATTGGAAGTGGGGAAGAACAAAAAGATGGTTTGAAATTATTAGATGTAGAAAATATTGGCTAGAGGTGAAGAATATGAATAGTATAGTTGTTAATACAAATATAGTAAAGAGTAAAGTTGAGGAATTAAATAATGTTGGTAAGTACTATTCGGGGAAAAAAAGTATTTTTAGAAGTGGTGCTTTTAATTCTTCATCTTCTTTAAAATAATCTTGAACTACTTCCTTCTTTCTTCC
>CANOGG010000100.1 GCA_947565485.1 uncultured Mycoplasma sp.
TTGCTATACTTATATATGTGGAGGTTTTATATGAATTATTATATTGATTTGGGTTCTTCAACCATCAAAGTATATTCTTACAATAAAAATTTAAAACTTTTAGAAGAATACTCTATCTATTTCAAAAATGATTTTGATAAAAACTTAGGTCTTAGTAAAACTAACTTAGAAGAATTATGTAACTATTTTTCCAATCTAAAAACCAAATATGACTTAAAATACCATAACACTCATATTTATGTAACTGGTATCTTTCGCGACTTAATCCCCGAACGTCAACAAGAACTAGTAAAACTCTTTAATGATAAATTTGACCTCCACTTTAACATTATCAGTCACGGTATTGAAAACTATTACTTAGCTAAAGCTATGGCTAATGATTATAATAACCACAAAGTTCTAATTATTAATATGGGTGGTAAAACAACAGAATTAGTTACATTCATTGGTTCTACTCTAACTACTACTAAAAACATCAAACTTGGTGTCGCTGACCTCCTAAACAACTTCCCCGAAGTTAATGCCGAATATAGCAAACACACTGTCGAAGAAATGGAAGATTTTATTGCCAAAAAACTAACTGACTTAAAACTTGATACTGACTATGATTGTGCTATATTTACTGGTGGCGAAGAAAGATTCGAACTTCTAACTGGTTTCAATCTTACGCAAAATACCCTTTTTAACGACTTTATCCATAAATATATGCTTTGTCTAGAAGATTATATTGCTGGCACTAAAAAAGTTTTTAATGAAATAACCATATCTGAATTATATGAACTTATGCCCAACAATCCTAAATGGATGGACGGTGCTAGAAGTGGTGCTATTATCCCTTTAGTTCTCTTTAAATTGGCCCATGTTAAATGGATAATACCTTCAGACTTAAATTTAATTAATGGTGTAATAAACGACTTAAAATAAAAAAGAAGAAGGTAAAAATTATGCTAAAAAATGTTATATCAATCATTGATGGCGCCGCTGGTAGTTGTGGTAAAGCCAAAGTAATAGGCGAAATAGCTA
This sequence comes from uncultured Mycoplasma sp., assembly GCA_947565485.1. Taxonomy (GTDB): domain Bacteria; phylum Bacillota_I; class Bacilli_A; order RF39; family UBA660; genus Caccenecus. Next base: position 1,024 of record CANOGG010000100.1, read on the forward strand.
CCGACCAAAACCTAAATATCGGCGCTGCAGTTACTAACTGTATGCCTAATGCCGGTCACACCTTTGTTGATGAAGATGGCAAAGCCACTATCTTTAGAAACATACCTGTCTCATCAGTTAATCCAAATACTGAATTATTTATCGGCCCTGGCTCTGCCATCGATATGGACGTCTTTATTAAAGAATACGAAACTGTCCAAAAATATTTACAAAATCGTCCTATCTACGTCCACGAACTAGTTCCTCTAATTTGCAAAAGACACAAAGAATACGAACTTCATCATATAAAAACTGGAACTACATTTAAAGGTTGTGGTGCTGTTACTATGGAAAAAATAATCAGATATCCTGTACTTGATTTTTTTAAAGGTTATAAAAATGCCATTGTCTGCTCTAATGATGAATGGATAGATAAATTATATAACCATCTCGATAATAAAAATGAATACACCATATTAGAGGGCTCTCAAGGCTGTGACTTATGCTTAAATCATAGTGGTAACTATCCCTATGTTACTAGTCGCAATGTTTCAACCACAGCTCTTTTAGCCGATTCTGGCATATCCGCAGAGAGGTTACTAGAAACTATCATGGTAATAAGACCTTTTCCCATTAGAATAAGTAATATTACTAAATAAGGAGAATTTATCTATACTGGAAACTACGGCCATGGCACTGAACTAACTTGGACAGAGATTAATATTGCCTCCATGTATGGAACCTACCCCTATCCCAAAGACACTGACAATTATCCAAACTCTCTTACAGAAGCCAAAATAAAAAAACTAATCCGTCATTGTCCCGAAACCTATTTAAAACAAATATTTGGCCCCAATTATAAAAACCAAAAAATAGAAAAAATAACCCTTAATGAAGCTTTAGAACTTGAACGTTTAGTAAATAAATCCCACGGAAAAACAATTTATCAAACTAACTTAATTGAACTTCCTGAATGTACTAAAGACATACCTCCTAATACTATTTTTGACTTATCCGAACAAACAACTGTCACCAAAATGGAACGCAGAATATTTGACCTCGATATCAATAAACTAAAAAATAATTGTCGCATCAATACTCCAAAAGAGCTATACCTCAACTTTTTCCAACATTTACATCAAGACTTCCAGAATAAAAAAGGTAATTTTGAAGATTTTTACTTTAATAAATACCTACGAGAGTATCTCAGTTGGCTTGAGAGTGAAACAAAAACTAAAATTTCAGCCCTTGGAACGGGCGCCAAAAATAACGAAAGAATTTTAAAAAGAACACTTGTAAAAGAAATAACTATAATTTAAAGGAGTTAAAAAAATGAACAATAATACGTTTATCGAAATGAATAAAAACGGTTGGAACGAATTAATCAAACAAAATAAACCTTTTGCCAACACTATTTTACCAGAATATGGTCCATTCTTAAAAAGAAACGAAGAAGATATCCATCTGTTTACCAACTTAAAAGATGCCAAAGTTTTAGACCTAGGCTGTGGTTCTGGAGAATCTCTAGAATATTTATATCAAAAAGGAGCTCAAGAAATATGGAGTCTTGACATCTCTGAAGAACAAATAAAGAAAGCTATCTCTCGTTTCCCGAACTTTAAAAACAACTTTTTTATATCCCCTATGGAACAAGAAACTAGTATTCCCAAAAACTATTTCGACTATATAATATCTATTTTTAGCATTGGCTACACCTCTGATTTAGCTAGCACTCTAACTAATGCTTATTAATGGCTCTCTCATCATCAGTTGGACTCACCCCTTTTTCTATTGTCTCGAAATGACTGATAATAATAATGTTATATTAGGCAAATCATACTTCAATGAAGATAGCGAAACCATAACTAAAGGTCCCGATAAAATTCCTCTAGCCCAAAAAAATCTCATGATTTCTACCATTATAAACGAAGCTTTAAAAGTAGGCTTTTATCTCGATACTATCCTAGAAGAAGAAACCATTCTAAAAGATGATGTCAATGGTTATAAAAGTACTTTCTGGCGCCCTGAAAAAACTGTAAACTGCCCCAGTACTGTAATCTATAAACTAACCAAAAAACTATAAAAATATTTCTAAGAAATTAACCAGATTTCTTTTTTTATTATCTCAAAAAAACGAACCATAAAAGTTCGAATATTCTCAAGCATTGAACATTTAAATTTTAGCTTCCCCATTATAATATTTTATCTTATCACTTTTTTAATTTCCTAAATTAAGTAAACAAACTTCTTTTAACCCTCAATTAATAATTATTTAGCATTATTTATAATTTTACGTAATGATGTTTTTTCTTCTTCTGTTAAAAATGCAGCATTAATAGCATTAATATTCATATTATTAAAGTCTTCTATAGTAAAGTTAAATGCCTCCTTAAGTCGAATATACTCATCAGTAATAGTAACATTAGATACTGTTCTATTATCAGTATTTACTGTAACTTTAACCCCTAAATCATATAATCTCTTGACATTATGTTCTTCATATGATGAAAATATGCCAGTATTTATATTGCTTGTTGGACATACCTCTAAAGTGATACCATCATCAATTATTTTTTTCAAAGTTTCTGCATCTTCCTCCACTCTTACACCATGTCCAAGTCTTTTAGTACCAAAAGATATGGCATATAGAATACTTTCTATCCCATCCGCTTCTCCCGCATGAATAGTAAATGGTACAGAAAGTGATGCGGCATATTCAAAAAGTCCCTTATATTCTTTTGTCTTAAATAAAGCTTCAGCTCCCGCTAAATCTAAAGCACATACTCCTTTATTCAAGTATTTCTTAGTTAAATCCACTACTTTTCTATTATTATCATCAGAATCTCCTCGCATAGCACATAAAATTAAATTAGTTTTTATATCCATCATTTTTAGTCCCTCTAAAACAGAGTCAATTACTTCCTCAGGAGTTAATCCTTGTTCCAAATGTTTAAGAGGTGCAAAGCGTATTTCCGCATAAATAACATTTTCAGCCTTTAAGTCCTCTGCTAATTCTTTGCTTATTCTTATTAAATTTTCTTTTGTTTGCATTAAACTTACTGGTATAGCAAATTTTTCTAAATAATTATTCAAATCTGTGACATCACTATCTACTTTCATTTTGGCAGTTACATCTTTATTTAATAATTCATTCGCAGTACTAGTTCTTACTGAACCATCAAGATGTAAATGCAATTCTATTTTAGGCAATCTTTTTATTTCTTCAATCATATTAAACCTTTCTTTTTTATTTTAGTATCACTAAAATTATTATCAACATCTAAAAACATTATATCCTAAACAAAAAAAGTTATCAATGTTTTCATTACATTAATTTAGAAAAAAACGAACTATAAAAGTTCGAATATCTTCAATCTGGTGCGAGTGTCGTAGTTATCTACAACTCTTGCAAAGTACGAATGATATAAATATCACTCACTGATTTCATTTTAACACAAATTTTAATAAATGTCTTAAAAAATATATAATTTTATGATAAAATATTATCTATGAGGAGGGTTTAGTATGAGTAATTTTATAGAGAATATAAAAGCAAAAAACTTTGAAGAAATAAAAAAATCTGAAATAACCGCTGATGATATTCGAGAATTTGCTATGTATTATCAAGAAATTTTAGATTTAAAAGACAATTATGCTAGTGTAGCAACCGGAAGAAAGGAAATTGCAAACGAAATTAGAGAAAAATTGTCACCACTTAATACATTTTTATACTATTTAACTAATCGTAACAAAGGTTTAGACACTGAATTTGAATATGCAGAACATTATATAAGTGATTATAAAATGGCAATGAGATTATTGTTAAGACTAGCAAATGAAAATGGAGATAATTTCACTTTAAAAAGGTTTGTTGCGACCAGTTTTGCTTCTTTTGAAACACAACACGGAGATAGAGAACATGAACAAGTTGGTGGTAATGTTTGGGTGATTGGAGAAAAAATAATTTTAGATAAAGTTGATGAAAAAGAACATTATTTTGGAAGTGATTTTAGCAAAGTTGCCAATGATATATTACAAAAAGGACATTCGTTAGTTATTATGACTGATCATTGTTATGAAAATAATGTTAAACCTTGGACTTATGATTCTAACGAAATTCAAAGAACAAATATCAGTGTAAGTGGCATGTTAAGTGATATTTCCTGCTATTTATACGATGATAATTTGAGAAATGCAGTTAATAAATTTATGGTTTTTATAAAACAAAATGGTGCTGATATAACAGGCATTGATGAAAATCAATTATTTGATATTATGAGGACCGGAAATGTTAGCTGTGATAAGAATCTATCAAAAGGACTTAATTTTGGAGAGTGTAAAATAAAGTGTGTAAGTAAGAAAAAAGTTCATTTTGAAAAACTGACACACTTTTATAATTTGTGATAAAATAAA
>CANOGG010000101.1 GCA_947565485.1 uncultured Mycoplasma sp.
TGTTATAACTATTAATAATTTTTAATTTACCTTTAAAGTATCCTGGTTCTTGTTTCAAAAGTATTTCGATTAAATATTCAGTGAAACGAATATTCTTTTCATAACCAAAGATATATTTAAAAGTTATATCAAAGATAAGAGGTTTATAAGTTATTTTTTGGTTTTTATCGTCTTTCATAGATGAAGTATCTCCTTTCAAGAGAAACATAACAAAAAAGAAAGAAAAGTCAAAAAAACAGATTTTTACAAATCCTCCGCAGAAATGGTAAAATCTGCAGAAAAAAGGGCCAAAATCGTGCAGATTTTAATAAATCTGCGTACCTTTTATAAAAATCTGTAATTTGAAAAAATTTAAAAGTTGACGCAAATTTTACACAAAAACAATAAAAAAAGTACTGTAATAGTTAACTATGCAAGATAAGTAACATCAGTACTATATGTTTAAGAAATAAAATCTAAGGGTCAATCATGTATCCTAGTTCTGCTATATATAAGCCTTAGCCTAAACATATGAGTGATAAAAGGATATTGGGCGCACACCAATAGCATTGTTCACGTCGTTGTTGCTGAGGAAGCCAGACGAATTCACAAAGAACACGGCAGCGTTAGTTGCGTTATACGGAGACATTAAAAGTTCTTCAATGATAGATTAACCCTATATAATTATACCTTGATATATTTATATTTTAAATAAGGTAATTGAATATATTATAAAATTATGGTAAAATCAAATTAGTAGAGCGTTAGGGACTTAATGCCTACTTGTTTTTTAAAGTGACATCAGTCTTGCCATTAATGTTTACAACTATAATGGTAGTGTCTGGTGTCTTTTTATTGAATAAGCTTCTTTAGCCTTCTTTTATGTCAGCTATCATTTCTTTTAGCGACACTTATACTACCTTCCTTCCCAAAACCAAAACCCCACTGAAAGTGATAGTAAAGGAGGGATAGGAGTTAATGTTATTAGCAGACACCAAGCCCTAACGCTTGAAATATATTTTACATTATATACAAGTTATGGTCAAGAAAAAGAGTTCGACATAATTCGACATGAAAAAGCACTGTAATAGTTTATCTTCTATAGAGATAAGACATCAGTGCTTATTTTTTTAAGAAATTAATTCTAAGGATTAATCTTGTATCCTAGTTCTGCTATATATAAGCCTTAGCCTAAATATATGAGTGGTAAAAGGATATTGGGCGCACACCAATAGCGTTGTTTACGTTCAAATCCTCGAGGGAGCCATCCGAATACACGCAGAACACGGCAGCGTTAGTTGCGTTATATGGAGACATTAAAAGTTCTTCAATGATAGATTAACCCTACTTTTAAAAAAGGAAGTCTTATTTTTTAGACTCCTTTGGTTCTTTTTCTGGTTTTTTGTTATTTTCTAAATTTATTAGGTGTAATTCAAAGTTTTGACGGTCTTTTCGAGCAATACTTTCTAATACTAGACCACCGACAAAAAGTTGGATAGAGATTATACCGAAGAATGATGCTGCGATGAGAGATGGGAATTTCTCGACGAGGCCAGTATCGATATAACCGATGAGTGGTGGGATAAAGAAACAAACACCTATTAATAAGCATATGAGAGAGACGATAGTAAAGAAAGTAAAAGGACGATACTGTTTAAATAAAGTAGCAATTGTCTTTAGAACTTTCATACCATCACTGATGGTGTTTAGTTTAGATTCACTGCCAGCAGGACGGTCGCGATAATCGATTAAGACATTTTCGAGTTTCATTTTCTTGTCTAAAGCGTGGATGGTCATTTCAGTTTCAATCTCAAAACCACCAGAGATGACTGGGAATGATTTGACAAACATTTTACTAAAAGCACGATAACCAGTCATGATATCACGAACATTACTTTTAAAAGTACGGTTTACTAAAAAGCGGACTAAAACATTACCGAAGTTGTGGAACATACGCTTATTTTCAGTGAAATAAGTGCTTGAGAGACGGTCACCAACGACCATTTCAGCTTTACCATCTAATATTAAGTCACACATTTCTTTAGCGTGTTCAGCAGGATAAGTATCATCACCATCGGCCATAAGATAACAATCAGCATCTATTTCGCGGAACATTCTTCTAATGACATTGCCTTTTCCTTGGGCGTATTCATGACGAACGATAGCTCCAGCTTTTTTTGCAATTTCAGCGGTGTTATCACTAGAATTATTGTCATAGACATAGATGTCAGCACCTGGCAATTCCTTTTTAAAGTCTTTAACTACTTTCTCGATAGTTTTTGCTTCATTATAGCAGGGAATTAAGACTGCAATTTTGTTCATAATTTACCTCATTTCATTGGCTTAAGTGTATCATAAATATTGAGAAATGTAAACATGAATTACTAAATTGTAATTTGCTTATTGACAGATATATGCTATAATTTTAGTGGTGATATAAATGATTTTATTAATTTCAAGTGGTATTATATTAATAATATTATATTTTATTTATCAAAGGGGTGAGAATGAAGTAGTACATAACCTTGTTAAGTTTAGTATGAAGATGATACTTATAGCTTTGTTTTTGGAGCTGACACTTTTTAATTTTAGATTTTATGAGTCTCTTTGGTATAAAGAAATAAAAGTAAGTAATTATACTTTGGGTGAGGGTTTAAAGAAAGATAAAAATGGGAATATAAAAGTTATAAGTGATAAAAAGAATTATATTGATATTATAGATATTCATCAGCATCTAAATAATATCCATTTAGATTTTGATGCGCCTAAAGATAATGATAAAGTTTTATATGTGTCGATAGGGTATAGAGATGCGGCGAATGGGAATTATGGTTATGCTCAGGAAAGAAGAATAAGTGCTAATCCTAAGAATGAGGGAGAGATTTTAAGGTTACATTTAGCAGGGAAGTCTAGTAGAATTAGAATATATGTGAATACAGTGGAAGAATATGATACTTTTAGTATTAAGAGTATTTCATTTAATAAAAGAGTCCCAATTAATATATCGTGGGTAAGACCACTTATGATAGTAGCACTGGCCCTTATAATTTATATTTTTAGACCGAAGTCTTCAATATATAAAATTAGTTTATTTGATAAGAAGTATAAGAAATATATATTTATAACAGTGGGCTTAGAGTTGATATTCTTGGGAGTTGTTTCACATTTTAATTATTATTTTATTAAAGAGAATTTTAAGACAAACCAGAGGATGCAGTATCAATTATTAGCAGAAGCTTTTGCTAAAGGACAGACATATTTGGATATCGAGCCCCATCAGATTTTAAAGAATTTAAAAAATCCGTATGATAAGAGAAAGAGGAATGAGGCTTTTGAAGTTTTATATAAGGGAATAGATGAGACAAAGAAGTCAGATGACTATTATATATGGGATGCGGCGTTTTATAATAATAAGTATTATGTTTATTTTGGGGTAGCACCGGTTATTACTTATTATTTACCATTTTATTTAATAACAGGTAATCATTTAAAGACAACGACATGTATTAATATAACGATGATATTATGTGTAATAGGAATTATATTACTACTTTATGAAGTGTGTAAGAAGTGGTTTAAAAAAGTTAATATGGGTGCCTTTTTAGCGTTATTCCTCTTGTTTGTGAATGCTTGTGGAATACTATCTATTATGGGAAGACCAGACCACTACTCATTACCGATTTTTATGGCGATTATGTTTAGTGTTTATGGGTTATTCTTTTGGTTTAAAGCACTTGATAAGGATTTGAAAGCAAGTTATCTCTTTTTAGGAAGTTTATGTATGGCTAGTGTTGCCGCTTGTAGGCCACAAATTTTACTTACGAGTTTTCTTGCAATTCCACTTTTTTGGGATAAAATATTTAAAGAGCGTAAATTATTTACTAAAGAGACGATTAAGAAAACGGTGGGTTTTGTTTTACCATATGTAGTAATTGCAGGGTTATTAATGGCTTATAATTATGTGAGATTTGGTTCGCCTTTTGATTTTGGAGCTAATTATAATTTAACGACTAATGATATGACAAGGAGAGGATTTGTGATAGGGCGAATACCACTTGGAATATTTTACTATTTACTGAGACCATTTAATTTAACTTTGAAGTTTCCATTTATTATGAGAGATGGAGTCGCTACAAATTATATGGGAACGACTATATTTGAAGAGATGGGAGCCGGGTTCTTAATTGCTAATTTACTTTGCTTGTTTGGAATATTTATTTTTAGGAATAAAGAAGATTTTAAAGAGAAGATGCCTTATAAAATAGGAGTTATGATGGTGATATCAGCTTTGGTTATAATAATTGCTGATACTCAGATGGCTGGTATTTTACCACGGTATATATGTGATTTTGGATTTATGTTATATTTGGCGACTTGTTTAGTTTTATTTAATAAGTTAAATAAGAATGAGAATAATGATAAACTTCATAAGTTGATATATGCGGCTTTAATATTTGGATTGGTTTATAATTTTATGCTTTTATTTAGTGATAATATATTATGGAACTCTAATTTTTACTTTTATATTAAAGGGTTGTTTGAGTTTTGGTTATAAAAAAAATCAGGTTTAAAGACCTGAATTTTTAATTTAATAAAATTATGGTAGATATTTAAGAAGTATATTCTATTGATTTTAAGTTATAATTACCATTATTATATATTAAGTTAAAGATTATTTCAGAATTTTCCTGGAAATCTTCACCTTCGATATTATGGATTTTGCCAGTGACTTTGACTTCTTTTCCATTATAGACAACCGATGTTAGTTTGCATTCAGGAGCGGACCATCCTGTTGCGAACCAATATATTTGATAAGTATTGTTATCTAGTTTTTTGATTCCTGTTCGTCCTTCAAAATCACTTGTTATTTGATAATTTTCGATACCAAAGTATTTGTTTACAAGTTTTGCTACTTCGCTTTGGGATACAGTATAAGTATATGTACCATCATATTCGCTAGTTATGGGGTCTGCTTTTAAGGTTCCTTTATTTACTTGGTTCATATAGTAGAATAAGATGTAAGTATTTATGTCTTCTTCACTAAAATTATCTATGTTTCTTAAAAAATTGTTGGCTGATTGAATTGGTAAAAAGTAATATAAATAATCTTCAAAATAAGCGATATCTTTCTTTTCAATTTTATTTTCAGATGGTTGATTGTCGTTCTTTGGTTCTTCATTGGTTAAGACCTTATCATAAAAAGTGTAGCTACATAGACCAATTAATAATATTGATAAAATAGCAATAATAATATTTTTTTCATAACTTTACTCCTTTAATTTTTGACTAGCTGTTTTCTTTTTTGATGTTTGTATTATAGCATATATTTAGTTTAAAAGCAAATTTACAAGTTTTTTAGGATAGCATCAACGATATAGATACTAGCAGAACCGTCACCATAAGGATTAGAGGCAT
>CANOGG010000102.1 GCA_947565485.1 uncultured Mycoplasma sp.
ATAGAGAATGGCAAGCGCAGCAAGAGCAAAACAAACAATGCCAATTTTTAAGATTTTTAAGAAGTTTGTCTTTACTTGAGGAATGCTTAAGAAGATAAAAATGGTTATTCCTGCTAGTATGAGAGCAGTTCCGAGGTCTGGTTGGAGGGCAATTAAAATCACAATGATAAGACAAATACTAACAGGAAATAAAAAAGTATAGATGCTGGCCTTTTTCTTTTTTTATAAGAGGCTATAAGAGACAGCAAGAAAGACGATGATTATAGATTTGGCAAATTCACTAGGTTGGATAGCGATGGGACCTAGGTCATACCAACTTCTAGCATTATTAGTTAGTTTACCATAGACAAAGAGGCCAATTAAGGCGACGATGATGCCAACAATGGCTAAGGGTGTGAAATATTTGTATTTGCTGGTGGGAAAACGGACAACAATTAGGAAACCAATAAAAAATGAGGAAATGAGGAAAATGGCTTGACGAAGGAAGAAATGGTATTGAGGGACATTGTATCTTAATACTGTTGAAACACTAGAGGAAGAGAAAATCATGATAAGGCCAAAAATACTGTAAACAAACATTAATATTAGGAGCCAAATATCCATTTTGGAAAATAGTTTTTTCATATAATCACCATATTTTTATTTTATCATACTAAAAGAATATTATAAAGAAAAACCAGGAAATTGGTCATTTTTAATGTCAAAATAGTGCCCAAATGAGTAAACTATATTAGATACATAAAGGAGGTATTTAATATGTATTATTATGGAAATAATGGCTACTATGGTGGTTATGGAAATAGTTATGGATGTCAGCCTTGTGGTAATACAGGATATGCGGGATATACTAGTGGTTATGGGTTAGGCGCGGCTATTTGGATAGTCTTATTTATTCTTTTAATTATAATAATTGGAGCTTCTTGGGGTTGGAGTAATAATAACAATAATTAGTTGTTTTAATTCTGGGATGAAATATTTTTTAAAAGAGTCCTAAAGTGATTTTTTTCTTGGGGACTCTTTTTTAGTCGAAAAAAGTAGAAAATTTTAGTTACTTATGGTAGAATAGTGTTTGTTATGGGGTGAAGAAAGAGTTTATGAAATTACCAGATATTAAGATACTTTTAGAGAATGATAAAACACTTAGAAAGGTTAGTAAGGATGTAGTTTTTCCTTTAAGAGAAGAAGATAAGAATAGGATTTACGATATGATTAACTATCTTAAGATGAGTCAGATTGAGGAAGAAGCTAATAAGTATAATTTGAGAGCCGGGATGGGGCTTGCTTATATTCAAATAGGTATTCCCAAGAGAATATTCGTGATTGTAGAAGAGTTAGATGATGGCGAGTTTAGAGATTATATCGTGATTAATCCGACCATTATTAGTCATAGTGAAGAAGAGATATATGTTGGTGAGGGTGAGGGCTGTTTAAGTGTCAACCGGGAGGTTGAGGGAATAGTTCCCAGATTTGCTAGAATTACAGTACAGGCTTATGATTTAGAGGGTAAGCCTTATACGATTAGAGTTAGAGAAGATATAAGTGTTGCTTTTCAGCATGAGATAGACCATTTAGATGGGATACTATTCGTGGATAAGATTGATGCTAATAATCCTTGGAAGAATAGAGATAAATATAGAGAGATATAGAAAAAAGCCAGTGATTGGCTTTTTTTGTTTGGTTAGGTACCTTTTACAACAAAGGGAGTTGAGGCTTCACCTGTTCCGCCCTCTTCAAAGAGAGTATCGGCTTTTAAATTTATTACAGGACGGACACCAGTTGTAGCGGTGTACACGCCGGCATCAGTTATGTATCCAGAGTAACCCACATGGAACATATTAACATAACCATAGATATTAGTATTGCATGGAGACATAGTCCAATAGTTAGTGTTTGTATATAAATACGAATTAGTATTCGCAGGTGAACTATATACCATACCACCTATACTTGTTTCATCCGCGGTGATTAGTCCTATTGGGGTCTTAAAAATATCTTTACTTTCTGGACATAATAAGTTTGGTGTTTTACTCATGATTAATCTCATCCACGCTCCATAATACGTTTCTGTTGTTCCTTTTCCGCCTGAACCGTTTAGTGAATTCCTATCCGTACTTGGCTGTCTATTATTACAGAAGCCGGCATCCATATCTATATAACTCGCATAATTTGTTTTGAGTACTGTATTATACCAGCCATATAATGTTGTCTTATCTGTTGAATTATCCACTCCCAGTATTGTTGATGGAGTTCCTGTTCCATGGACCTCTCCTGATGTATACTTAAATCCAGCATACATATTATTTCCATAATTCCTGTTGAACGCATTTGTTCCTATTTGTGTTCCAGTTCCCGTTGTTGCAGGTGCACTTGTCTTACTTGAACTTACTCCGGCATATATCATTCTGAGTGAACCATTGGAATTGTTACGTATGATTCGCCACCAGATATAGTTCGAACCATCTTTGCCAAATACTACCCAGTTGTTGTTAACATTACCTCTAAAGTATTTTATTGGCTGGGCGCCTCCTGAATAATCTCCTTTGGTCCAGGTATAGATGCCATTACCACTTGTTCCGCTAAACATAGAGTCATCAGTGGGTTTTCCATCTGCTATAACTTCGTCAGTGGATATTCCTTTTATCTTATCAAAATAAAAGTAACATCTCGTTCCAGGTTTAGTGACTTTAGATACTTTAATTTCACCATTTTCGTAGGTGATGTTTACCCTACTATCTACTTCGCCATTAACTGTACATCTTGTTTTATCAGTATCAGTATTTAAAGTATAGCCACTCGTGGGAATTTTGCCATCACTGGCTTTGGTGTACGTACCACTGCCATCTTCTAGATAAACCGCCATTAGTTGGTCGTTAGTACTTCTTTTTAGGGTATGCTTTTCTTTTAGGGATATATTATAAAATATTACAGTACTAACTAGAATAATAGTTATAACAATTCCTGTGATTATTTTTCCCTTTTGTTTTAATGTTTCAATTTTCATTTTTACCTCCAATTATTTTTGAAGGTATTAATTTCATATCTAGATATTATAAACTTACTTTTCCATTTTTTATAAACTTAGACGTCCTAGTTTATATTTAGATTATAGTATTATTTACATTAAAAGTCAATAAAAAACTAATTATAAGGAGACTTTTTTGGGTTGAGTTTATTTATGTGAGAAAATATTTTTGGTGAATGGTATGTTGTATAAAGAGAGAATTATGGAATTAAGAGAAGAAGTAGGTTGGAAGCAAAGGGATGTAGCAGAAAAGTTAGATATTTATAAAGGGACATATAATAGATATGAGACAGAATATGCTTTAATGCCGATTAAGCATTTGGTACAGCTTTGTTGTTTGTTTGATGTTTCAGTAGATTATATCTTTGGTTTTACTAATATCAGAAAGTATAAGAAAATGAAGAAAGATATTGATAAGAGAGTATCAGGAGAAAGATTAAAAAGTTTAAGAAAGAGTTTAAAGTTAACGCAAGCTGGTTTAGCTGGGATTTGGAATGTTAAAGGAAATGCAGTATTAAGTTACGAGAAAGGTATTAATATTATTTCAACACCTTTTTTGTATCATACGTGTAAAAAGTATGGAGTGAGTGCTGATTATTTGTTGGGGAGAATTGATGAACCAATTAATTTAGAAAAGGAAAAAACTGATAAAGATATCAAAAAATGATAATTTATCAGTTTTTATTTTAGGTTCCTTGGACTATGTAGGGACGAGTTGAAGTGCCCTCGCCTCCCTCTTCAAAGAGAGTGGAAGATTTGAGGTTGATGACAGGTCTTATACTATTATTAGCACCACCGGACGTGGGCCATATAGCCATACCATTAGTAACAACATACATTCGTGTATTAGAAACATAATAACCTGAGGTCATTGTCCAATAATAACTATTCGTATTTAAATAGGGATTGGTGTTATTGCTTTCGCCGTATTTCATTCCTGCCATATATACTTCGCCCGTCGTTTTCTAATGACAACCAATTATTTTTTCGTACATTATGTTATGATTTAATTATTGTTTAAGATTTTCTTTATAACTATATAATTGAATAGTAAAACCAATATTTCTCTTTTTTAAAACTTTACTATATATTCTTGTATGTTCTTGGATTATATCTGGATGTAATTGTTCATAATTGTGTGAAGGAATAAAAGATGAATCTGTATATCTACATATATCAACATTAGTAGGCGAAATTTCTTTTAAAGCTTGCAAAGTCATTTTGACATCTTCAAGAGTTTCAGTAGGAAATCCTGCTATAATAGACAAGAATAAGTCTTTTCCTTTCTTACTTTTAATGCATTTTATAAAGTTTATGTATTCTTCAATTGTAACATTTTTATTCATCATTTTTAAAAGACGATTACTGCCACTTTCTAAAGAACCTCCAAATCCTAAAAATTTTGAACTATCTCTTAAAACAGATTCAAATCCAAAGCGAATTGCATCTGCAGTTGAGAATCCTCCTAAATAAAAACCTGAAATATTTTCTTTTTCTTCCACATATTCTACAATTTCTGGCAAATGATATTTTCCATCCAAATCATAACCATATTGAGCCAAATTTGCTCCTATAAGTGTTAAATCTTCAATTTTATATTCTCTTTCATTTAACTCATCAATATGACGTTTTAAAATTTCTAAAGGCATACTAGTAAGTGGCCATGTCTGATAATTAATCTTACAAAATGAACATCTATTAGTGCAACCATTAGATATATAAATATTAGCACTTCCATCACCATAATCTATTGAATCACCAAAATAATTTTTATAATCCATAAAATCAGAGGGATACAATAAATCCAATAATTGATAAGGTGTATTTTGAGGTATTACAACGTCTATGTTATTAGATATCCAATTATTAATTTCACTAAAAAATTTACTATCTAATCGAAAAGGTCTAGTTAAACACCCAGTCATATATACAACTATGTTTTTTCGTTCATCTACATTTTCTAAAACTTCTTTCATATAATCAATTGTAGTTATAATCTGTTGTTTAGTGCAAGCACAAGTTCCAGCAAAGATTATAATATTAGCTTCATTAGGATTATCTACAAGAACATCATTATTATTTATAATATCTAAAATAAGATTATTTTGATAATTTATACCACATCCAAACGCTTCTCCTAAAAAAATTTTTCTTTTCATAATATAATCACCCAAAAGTTGTTTAATATTCTATCACAAAACAATGAAATAGTCTATTATTATGTAATTTTTAAACAACAGGATATGACGCTGCACCACGAAAATACCTGATACCTTATAATTAAAGGCTTTCAGATGTTTTTTGTTGCACCATCACTATTTTTTCACTTGCAAAAATAAATACAAAACCTAAAATC
>CANOGG010000103.1 GCA_947565485.1 uncultured Mycoplasma sp.
TTTGTTAATCTTCTTTTATGACTTTTTCTGTATTCCATACTGCAACACCTCTATAATACATTTAATATTTTATCATAAAAAGCAAATCATAAATAAATTTTTGCTCTTCAAATTACTATTTATCTGTTAAATATATTTTAGCATAAATCACATTTTTAATCACTATCAATTAAGTAAAAAGCAAAAAAAGATGAATAAGTGATTAATTTATCGCTCAAAATCATCTTTATTTTTTGAATTATTTTGTATTATATCAATATCATTATCATCAAGTACATCTTCATCATATAAATCATTTATGAAGTTATCATATTTATTATTGGAGAAGAACTTATCTTGTAAAAAGTTGATAAACCTTTGCCATAACTCTTTAAAGTAATCAACTATTTTTTGTAATTCTGATACCTTATCTTCTAATTCATCAATAGTTTCATTTGCATAATTTAAGTCATATTCTAATTCTTCAATTCTATCATCACGAGTTTTGATTTTCTTTTTCAAATTTCTAACTTCGTTAGAATGTTCTCTTAAATCATCTTCGTATCTTTTTAAAACTATATTTATATCATTTGCATCTCTCAAATTAGAAGTAGTATCCTTTGTTTGTTCTATATATTTTTTAATCTTATCTATATTTTCATTTGAAATAGTGAAATTATTTTTATTTGTGATAGTAGGTTTTAAATTATCAATAATATTATTAATTTCATTAGATTTATTTTGCAATTCTTCTGTTTTACTATTTAATTCTTTAAGTTGCTTTTTGTATTTTTCTTGTTCTCGTTTGAACTTTTTGTATTCATTCATATTCGCAACATTAATATCAACATTTCTTCCTTCTTCTTTTGCTTTGAGAGTGTAGTTTAAATGATAAATTCTATTGAATGAATTAATACAATATTCTCTCATTTTATCTTGAATATTTACTAAACTTATTTTATTAAATACATCAGATTTACCAACTTGTTTTTCCATA
Source organism: uncultured Mycoplasma sp. (assembly GCA_947565485.1). GTDB lineage: Bacteria > Bacillota_I > Bacilli_A > RF39 > UBA660 > Caccenecus. Next base: position 977 of record CANOGG010000103.1, read on the forward strand.
CCATTTTTCATTCCATCTTTAAAAGGAACTCCAACAATATGTAAATGTGGACTAGATTCATCAAAATGAATAGTTGCATTTGCTATTTTAAAGTTAGAGAAAAACTTTAAAAAAGTTTCAAAAAATTGTTGACATACATCTTTTGTATTGATATAATCATAATGTCATACAGATTAAGTCTTGCATAAAAGAAAATTGAAAAGGTAAATATTTAAAAAGAAAGGATTTGATTAGTTATGGCAAAAACAAAAAATATTGAATTGAAAAGAGTAAATATTAATTTACCTCTTAGTATTATCGAACGAGTTAAAGATTATGCTGATAATCTAGGAATTAATACAACTAGTGCTTATATCGTTTTATTAAACCAAGCCCTAGAACAAAAAGACATGATGAACAACCTACCTTTAATGTTTGGTATGTTTAATGAATTACAAAAACATGATAACATTAAACTAGAATTAGATAACACTGAAGATTAAATTATCATTACTCCATAATTCTAGAAAGGAGAAAAGCAACAAAAATGTGTAAACAAAAAAAGGTTTCTTTCTTAGACGTTTACAATGATTTTCTTGAATACACTAAAAAGAGAAGTAAAGACCAAAGTTATAATACACTTAGCACTGATTTTAACAATCATATCTTACCTTACTTTTTAGATAGAGATATTCGACAATTAACTAAAATGGATATAATTGATTGGCAAAATATTATATTAGATTTCAATTATAGTAATAACTTTAACCGCAAATTATATTATACGTTTAGTAAATTTATAGAATATTGTATTTTATGTTCTTATTTAAAAGAAAACATTGTAACACAAGTAAAACCCTTCCCAAAGAAAAATAAACATATTGAACATAAAGTATATAGTAGACTTCAATTTTGGTGGTTTAGATTTCATTTAAAAGGTTACGTTCTTAAACAATACTTTACCTTTATGTACTATTATGGAACTCGACCTGGTGAGACAATGGCTTTAAGTTTTAGAGATATCAAAGGATGCAGAGTACGTATAATTCATAATATCCAACGTAAGGGAAAAAGAAAAATAGATAGTCCCAAAAACCAATCTAGTATTCGTGGCTTTAAGATATCGTTAATATGTAAATTTAGATTTTATAGACTAAAAAAGTATTACTTAAAAGAATTCGTAACTTTTAATAAAGATTATTTTATATTCGGTGGACCTAAACCTTTAGCACCAACAACTATTGATAGATATAAAAAAATAGCCTATGAAAAAGCTAAATTACCACCTATTACTCAACATGAATTTAGACATAGTTATGCAACACGTAAAATACACAAAGGAATACCAATAGACGAAGTTTCAAAAAGCATGGGACATTCTCAAGTATCTACTACGGTTGATGTTTACTTACACCAAGAAAAAAACACTTTTAAAGTGTTTCCTTAAACGAGTATTGTTTTTTAATACACTTAGCACTGGCTTTAAAAAACATCTCTATATTTAAACGCTAAGCACGTTTAAAACTAAATTGGAGCAGGTGATGGGAATCGAACCCACGTTATCAGCTTGGAAGGCTGAAGCTCTACCATTAAACTACACCTGCATTTATCAGATAATATAAATTATATCATATTATCTAAAATTTTCAACTATATTTTATAAATTTTTGTATTCTTTTTTGCAAATCTTTTAATACCTACAATAGATAATATTCCAATAGGTACAATTATATAACCATAATTAAAACCAGTTCTTGGATTATCAGGTAATGTTGGATCATTAGGAACAACTGTTGAAGTCGAACAATCTTCTAAAAACTTATCATAACTAACTGATTTCCCACTTGCATTAAAATAATACTTATTATCAACTATCGTACACTTATATTGACAACATTCTTCCATATATCTTTCTTCTGTAACCTTAGTTCCATTAGAACCATAAAACTCATCATCAACTTTTGCGCAAGTATATTTCTGTGGTTCAGGGTCTGGTGTAGGTGTAGGCGTTGATGGGGTTGTCTCTTCTGCCTTATCTGGCATAAAACTGGTCTCACACTCAGTAGCACTTAAATTTCCTGTAAAAACCAAATCAGCCACGGCAAACTCACCATTATGCTTACTATCAGCTGTAAAATCAACATTAGATGATAAACCATTATTACTTACCCAATCATCCTTAGTTTTAATACTTTGTAAAGTCACATTCTTAAGAATTAATGTTCCAGTAATATGATTAACATCAAAATCAGTCTTTGCCACGATATGACAAGTCATATAGAATGTTCCATCCCCAACTGGTTGTTTACTATCACAGTAATATCCCCCAAAACTATAACTTTTAGCCTGTACTCCCCCTGGAATAACAATCGCTAACATCGCTAATAATCCAAACAAAAATTTTTTCATAATCAAAACCTCCCTTTGTTTAGTTATTTATAATACCACTTTTTTCTATTTTGTCAAGTCTTAACCAAAACCCACCATTCACATGGACCTGATGCTATCGTCAAAAATTTATACTTTTTTTAGAACTTTTTAACAAATTATTAAAAAGTAGTTGACAAATCTACATCTTATTAATATAATGTTAGTAACAGCTGGCCAAACTGTTATAATTTTTAAAAAATGATATTAACAAAAAAATAAAAAGAAAGAGAGAAACTAAAATGAAAAGAAAAAACTTAAATGAAATAACCGAAAGTCTATTCCTAATTGATATGAATAATGGCTTTTGTGATAATAATTGCAACCTAGGTGATGAAACAATCAAAAACATCGTTCCTTATATCCAAGAACTAATTGAGGACAATATCGCTAAAGGCGAAGCTTTATTTATTGTAAATGATAACCATTCCAATACCAGTGTCGAACTAAAACGCTTTTTACCCCATTGCGACAATGAATATGAATCTAAAACTATCAAGGAGTTAGCAACATATGAAAAGTATGCCACTAAAATATTCTCCAAAAACTCAACCTGTGCCTTATTTGCTAAAGGTGTAATTGAAACCCTCTTAGCTATGCCATCTTTAAAAAAAGTCATTATCACTGGTTGTTGTACTGACATCTGTATCATGAATTTTGCCGTCGCTCTAAGAAACTTTTTTGACGAGCTAAATTTAGACATCGAGATAGTTGTTCCGATGAATGCTGTCGAAACTTATAATCTTCCCAGTATTCACGACCGTGACGAATATAATGCCCTTGGTTTCAAAGTCATGGCCCAAAATGGTATTAAACTAATAAAAACTAAGAAAGAAGGAAACTAAAAATGAAAAAAATTAAACCTGAATTACTAACTGACTATTACGAATTTACGATGTCTGAGTCTTTCTATCAAGCAGGACTTACTGACAAAATTGCAGTCTTTGACATATTTTTCCGCAAAAATCCTTTTGGAACAGGATATGGCGTAATGGGTGGCGTCGATGACCTCATTGACTTTATCCAAAGCCTCCATTTTGACGATGAAGATATCGCCTTTCTACGAAGTCAAAATAAATTTAGTGAAGGCTTCTTAAACTATCTTAAAAATTTCAAATTTTCTGGTACTATCCATGCTATTCCTGATGGAACTCCAATCTTTAAAGGCGAACCCCTAATAACTGTTGAGGCTCCTATCATCGAAGCTCAAATACTAGAAACTGCTCTCTTAATATTTGCCAATGCTAATATTTGCTTTAGCACTTCATCCCGTCGTGTCGTTGAAGCTGCTTCTCCCATCGTCATCTCCGAATTTGGCGCTCGTCGCTCTCTTGGTATTGACGCTGCCATAAGTGCTAGCAAATGTGCTTATATCACGGGATGTGGCAGTACTTCAAACACTGAAGCAGGTCGTCGTCATAACACTCCCCTAAGTGGCACAATGGCTCATAGCTATGTAGAGTTATTTGATAGCGAACTAGAAGCCTTTATGACTTATGCTGATACTTTCCCAGATTCATGTACCCTCTTAGTCGACACTTATAATGTTCTAAAAAGTGGTATTCCTAATGCTATCAAAACTGCTAAATACTTAATGTCTAAAGGCTATCGCTTAAAAGGTATTCGTATTGATTCTGGCGACCTTGCCTATCTTACTAAAGAAGCCAGAAAAATGCTCAATAACGCAGGTTTAACTGATTGCTTAATCTGTGTCTCAAATGGCTTAAACGAAGAAAGTATAACTTCTCTTAAAAATCAAGGCGCTTGTATTGATGCCATCGGTCTTGGTGATAACATTGTTCTACCTGATTATGCTCGTGTCGGCTGTGTCTACAAACTAGTCGCTATCAAAGATGACCAAGAATATATCCCTCGCATCAAAGTAAGTGATGACGCCGAAAAAGCTACAACTCCAGGTTACAAAAAAGTCTATCGGCTCTATGATAAAGATACTGGTTTTGCCCAAGCTGACTTAATA
>CANOGG010000104.1 GCA_947565485.1 uncultured Mycoplasma sp.
CATTTCGATTTTGATATAATTAGTAACATCGCTGGTTTCTTTATAAGATATTTTATCTAATGTGCCCTCAGTATGATTAGTTTCTTTACAACCAGTGATAAATAAAATAAAGATTAAACATAATAAAGTAATTCTTTTTTTAGTCATATTCTACCTCTTTCTTTTTTAGGATACTTTGATTTCAATACTTTCAAAAAAGTAATCTTCAGCGTTGGTAGTTTTTTCGAAAGTAATTTTATAGGTTTTTAGTTGGTCTTTAAAATCGCTTAATTTTTCATTATTATATACATTTTCCATAATAACATTATCAGCAAGATTGGCAAGTTTATTTTCTGGGGTGAGTTTCGCTACTAAAACCTCAAAAATAAGTTTATCATTAGTTTCTTCAGCATTGGTTATTTCGTATAATAAGCCTATTTTTTCTGATGGTTCTTGGGCGCCTAAGAAAGTATTGTTATAATAGATAAATTTCGTTTTATTATAATTAAATAATTCCATGTTTAAAGAGACGTTAGGGCCTAAGATGGCATACGCAGCATCTTTAAGGGCGCCAGAATTAAAGGAGATTGTATTATTATCCAAGTTTTTGGCAAAATCATCAAGATTTTTATAGGCTATTTTTAGCTTTAAATCGTTAGACATCGTATCTACAGTAATTTTGCCATTATATAAATCAAAGACTTTGGCATCATCTATTTGGAGACTTGCTACTAAATAGCCATAATTTTCAATATAATAGGCGGTATCAAAAGTTGGTTCGACGATAGGTTCTGATGGCTCATCAGGTATGGATGGGTCACTCGGAGTTGGTTTGTCGGTATCGGGGGCTTTAGGGGTTTCAGGTTTACTAGGTGTTGGAGCAACAACTTTAGTTCGAATATCAAAATAATCAACGTCAAAGAGACAGTAGCCAAAATAACCAATAACACCCAGTAAAATAAGGATTAAAATATTACGACGGAGAAGTTTAAATTTTTGGGTACGAGTGTATTTCTTTTGCTGTTCTTTCATTCTTTTACTGATTTTGATTTCAATTTGGTCGTCAACTTTTTTAGTGATTTCATCGCTTACTTCAACCTTTTTCTCTTCTAAGTATTTGTCAAGTTCTTTTTCATAGGCCTTGATATCGATTGTAGTTTCTTTGGGAGTCGGTTTGGCAGTTGGAGTTTTTTTCTCATTCTTTTTTGGCATAATATACCTCCTGTAAATATTATTTATATCATGATTGTATCACAACTTAAATATAAAAACCACATTTTGGTGTTTTCTTTACACTTTTTAACTTTTTCAAGTCAAAAAAAATAGAGGTTTTTCTCTATTTCATTTGATTAAGTTTGTTATTTACTGTGTCCATGGCATTATTTACAAGCTTAGTTGCTTGTTTTTTAGTATCTTTACAGCTTAGAGCATAAGCCATCATACCAGCGCCAGCGGCCATAGCAAGAATACTTCCAGTCATAATTTTTTTCATATTAACACCTCATTAGTAGTATGTCATACTTGGAGAAATTTATGCGTCAATTTGTCTTTTAAAGTAGTTTTTCTAGAACTAGCGTAGGCATTATTAATAGCCATAAGAAAGCACTGAGGTTCCCCAATAATAATTAGACTCTTTTTGGCGCGAGATATGCCCGTATAAATAAGTTTGTTATAAAGCATTTTATAGTAACCCCGACAAATAGGCAAAATAACATGAGAAAATTCGCTACCTTGGCTTTTATGGATAGTTATAGCATAGGCATGTTTTATTTGGTACATGTCTTCTTTCGTGTATTCAACTTTATTGCCTTCAAAATCAATGATAACGGTATCTTTTTTACCACCTAATTTATTAATACGGCGGATAAAACCGATATCGCCATTAAAGACATTACAATCGGGGTTGTTTTGAAGTTGTAAAACTTTATCATTTTCACGGAATAAGACTTCACCGATTTTAATTTCCTCTTTTTTTAAGTCAGGGGGATTAAATAATTCTTGGAGAGTAATATTTAAGTTATCAATGCCATTTTCGCCTTTGTACATGGGGGCTAATACTTGAATATCATTTTCGTTTAGGCCTTTATTTTTACTCATTGTGCAGATTTTTTTAATCATATCGCGAATGTATTTGCCATCAGTTTCAAGGAAGTTATAGTCATCTTTTTGGGTATTGAAATCGTCAGCTAAGTCTTTATTTTTAATTTCTAGGGCAAGATATGGGATGTAGGAATTGGCACTTTGACGATAGATTTTTTCTAGAGGACAAAATGTAAATAAGTCACTTGTAATTAAATCATTTAAAATGAGCCCAGGCCCAACTGAGGGAAGTTGGAAGACATCGCCGACCATGATTAGAGTGACATTACTTTTGATACCTTTTAAAAGAGCATTAAAGAGATTGATATCAATCATACTCATTTCATCAACGATGATAAGTTTTTCTTGCGAACGATGAAATTCATTGACGCCAAAACTATTAGTGTCTTTGTTCCATTTTAAATAACGGTGGATAGTCATCGCTGGAAGAGTAGTAGCAAGACTCATTTTTTTACTAGCACGACCAGTGGGAGCGATAAGAGCAATACTTGCTAGAGTCTCCATCGGTGATAAGTCATGGATTTTGATGTAAAGACGAACGATAGCATTGATAATAGTTGTTTTACCAGTGCCAGGGCCACCAGAGATGATAGTAACTTTGTTTTCAAGGGCTTTTCGGATGGCATTTTTTTGGTCTTCGTTATAGTTTACACCAAAATCACTTTCAATTTTCGCCAGTTCATTGTCAAAATCAGGGATAACCAGAGGATGGTTAGAATTTAGGAGATGGAGGTTATCGACAATATCGTTTTCGGCCTCATAGTATTCCATAAGATAAAACTTATTATCAACGATAACGATTTTATTTTCAGTTTCAAGGGTGTAAGTTATTTCATCAAAAGTTATTTCATCTAAGATGATGTTAAATTCTTTTTGGAGACTTTCCTTGATTTCTTCAGCGTAATAATAAGTGTCGCCAGTCGTGGTACTTAGGCGATGCATTGACTCAGTAAGACAGGCTTTGATACGAATTTCCGAGTATTCATCATTATGACTGCGATATAGAGTGTCTATTTTGTTAAAGTCGATGATTTCACTTAAAATATAGAGGTCGCCAGAAATAATAAATTTGGTAGAGGGACCATATTTTTTATAGATTTTAGTGGCTTCAGGAATGCTAAAGCCAAGTGTTTTTAATTTGACTAAAGTATCGTCGGCATCTTTATAAGCAAGTATGGAGTCGCGAATAGTTTTAGCTTTGCTTTCGTTTAGGCCAGGTACGTTAAGCAAGATGTTTTCGTCTTCTTTAATTTTATTTAGGGCTTCACTTCCAAGGGTTTCGACAATTTTTTGGGCAGTTTTAGCTCCACAGCCTTTGATAAGACTACTAGATAAAAATTCAACGATGGCATCTTCATCAGTTAGTTCTTCCTTTTTATAAGAGTCGACTTTGTATTGGAAACCAAAACGTTCATGTTTTAGAGGGCTACCATAGAGAATAAAAGTTTCCTCGGTGTTGATGTCGAGGAAATTACCTGTTATAGTGACCGTTTTGTTAACATATTCGAGCATTTTATTATCATTTGTTTCTTTAATGCGAAAGACAGCGACGACATAGCCGTTTTCTTTATTTTCATAAATGGTGTTACGAATTTTGCCTTTGATGTAATTCATGTTTTTTTCTCCTTACTACTTAACTTGACATAAATTAATTATAAACTTATTTCGGCACTCACGCAAGTAGAAATTTTGGCATATAAATTGGTACCCTCAATACTTGTAATAAGACAGTTATATTTAGCATTTAAAAGATGGGTTCCCAAGATATAAATTTTTAGATAATTACTAGTATGGCCGATGGTATAGTCTTGATAGTATTCTTCAGTTAGGACTTCTAGTTCTTGATTAAGAAAGTTGGTAGCGTAGTCTTTTTCTAGTTCTTCTGATAGTTTTAGAAGTTGGTGAGCGCGGGCTTTTTTGATTTCGGCTTGGACTTCAGGCATGAGACTTGCTTTAGTGCCATCACGTTTAGAATAAGGAAAGACATGGATTTTGCTAAATTTTAGATGGCGACAGAAATTTAGATATTCTTCAAAGTCAGAGTCTGTTTCATAAGGGTGGCCCACTATACAGTCAGTCGTGATAGAAATATCAGGTCTAATACTTCTAATAGTAGCGATTTTTTCTTCAAAATAAGCTAAATCATATTTACGGTTCATGATTTTTAGGATATGATTACTACCACTTTGGAGGGGGATATGAAGATGATTACAGATTTTAGGAGTGTTTTTTAAGACTGATAAAAATTTAGTGTCGAGTTCTGTTATTTCAATACTGGATATACGAATGCGGTCTAAACCGTTGATTTTAGCAAGTTCGATAAGTAAGTCGCTTAAGTCATGATTACCTGAGTTATAAGAACCTGTATGAATGCCTGTTAAAACGATTTCATGATGGTTATTAGCTATGAGAGTGCGGCATTCAGCGAGGGTTTCTTCGAAGTCTTTACTGCGAATAGTACCTCTTGTAAAAGGAATAATGCAATAAGAACAGAAATTATTACAGCCATCTTGGATTTTGATAAAAGCTCTTGTGTGAGAAGTAAATTTTTCGACAGTCATTTTTTCAAATTCTAAGTTACGATTTTTGGTAAAATAAGTGTATTTTTCGCGACTTTCTAAAAAGCTGGAGATAAGTTCAGGGATTTTACTTTTGTTTTTATTGCCGATTAAAATATCAAGGCCTAATTCTTGATATTTTTCAGGATTGTTTTGGGAACTACAACCACACACGACTAGTAAGCTAGCCGGATTTTCACGACGCGCACGACGAACTAGTTTTAGAGATTTGCTATCGGCCATGTTAGTGACACTACAGGTATTAATGATAATAATATCAGGTTTAGCCTCATTGTAGGTATAGCCCTCTTTTAAAAGACTTTCTTTAATATATTCACTTTCATAAGTATTTACTTTACAACCTAAAGTTATTATTTTAAATTTCATAAGATATTCCCCCTACTCTTGAAATTAGTTAAGATTTTGTTGTAATGTTTTTAGGGCCTCCAAGAATGCTTCTTCTTTTTCATAAGAAATAATGGTAACGTTTAGTTTGGGAGGCTCAGTGTTTTCATTGTTGATTAAGTTTGCTAAGTCAACTTTTTTAACAGTTAAGATATCATCGATGTTTTCTTCTTCACTGTAATTGATAGAAAAGTCGTTTTTATGCTTTAATAATTCTTCGTAGCTGATGATGGCTTTTTCTTCTTGTTCTTCTTCATATTGGTTTAAATTGATGTTGCTTGGTTCAGCGTTTTCTA